>JAHHHZ010000026.1 GCA_019359095.1 Pleurocapsa minor HA4230-MV1
CAACAGAGGTTCAAAGATTTCCCATTCTTGGTCGCTAAGACTGCTGGAATATGCCATGATGATTCGATTGAACTGTCTTTCTTACTTTAATCCATCTTGATAAAAGATCTCAAATGGGTTCTATAGACTGTAAGCTATTTTTGAATGCGATCGCATTTTTATTTCTCTTGAACTAATCGATCTAGTTCCTGTTGCATCTGTTGACAGACTCGATCATAGCATTGCTCGACATATTGGCGATCGCGTGCTGCTTCTTGCCCATATCGCTCAAACAGAATTGGTGGACAAACTCTAGTGTGGATCGGAACAGGCAGGGGAATATTGGGTAAAGGGCCAACTCCAATACCCCAAGGCAAACCCAGATAAATAGGAAATACTCCAGGGTCAAAACCTGCTAACCAGGGCATTCCCCACTTATGTAGTTGCTGTAATTGGGGGTAAATATCTGCCAACACAATTAAAGTTGAATGCGCTCCATGAGAAATAAAGGGAATAATTGGCGCTTCTTCCTGCAAAGCTAATTTGATAAATCCTTTGTGACCATGAAAATAAATCTTATTGCGCAAAGAGTGGGGTCGAAACACATCTTTAGATCCCCCTGGATAGATTAAAACAGCCGCATCTCGACGTAAAGCAGCCCTGGCTACATCTGGATGGGTTTGAATAGCACCTACTTGTGCCGCTAAACGAGCTACTCCTGGCAAAGCTTGCCAAACTTTAGGTTCCATTAAGGCATAGGCTAAGCGGTCTGTCCCAAACTGTCGAAACCAGTCATAGGTCATCATCATTGTATCAGGGGCAGCCAATCCGCCATTGTGAGAACCAATCAACAGCATTTTGCCAGTTTTGGGGATATGCTCCCAGCCATCAGTTTGCACTCGAAAATAATTGTGATACACCCAGCCAACAAACGGCATCAGCTGTTCAACGATCTGAGGGTTACGATCATCTAACGACCAACCAGTTAGAGTATTAACGTTTGCTACGGATGCTTTAAGAAATAATTCTGCAAGAACTTTCGCTGATTCAATCGTCGAAACTGGATCTTGAGGCTGTCGATAATTCATTAATTGACTGAAAGCTGAACATATCTATTTTACTTTGATGTTTGATGGCAGTATCGCGATCGCTAATTCATTATCGTCTTTAAAAACAAAAAGCGATCGCATTTTCTAAATTTATGCTACTTATATTTTTCTCCCTTATTCTCCGTAATGAGTTCTAGCCCTAATAATTAAAACAATCTTGTCTTTTTCGTAAATCTCATACAAAACTCGATCTTGGCGATTCAATCTATAAGAATTTAAACCTTTTAACTTGCCCTTCAAGGCTTTTCCACAATGAGGATTAACAGCAATAACTTGTTCTAAAATTTGCTTGAGCTTGGTTTTTTGTTGCTTTTTTAATTCTGCAATATCTTTCTGAGCTTTTTTGCTAAATCAAACTTGGTACTTAGGAGTGTCTTCAACCAAATATATCCTCCATGGTTAAAGTTTCTTGCTGTTGATATTCTTTTCTTGCTTGCGATACATCTGTCAATATGTCAGGGATTTGAAGTAATTCAGCAGTTTCAATCAAGGCTTCTAATTCTTCTCGATCAATTAGTACAAAGTTTTGATTGTCTTTGACGATTGTTACTCCTTCGGCTTCAATCTTGGCTCGTTGAATAATTTCATTAAAGTTTTTACGGGCATAGTCTGCTGTAACGTGATATGACATGGGAGTTTTTTGTTTCTTGCTTATTTAATTATATGCTGTCTCCAAAAGCACATCTTTTTCATCTATAGACGGTAAGCTGGTTTTGAATGCGATCGCCTTTTCTATATTTAGCAATTTTTGGTTAAAAGCTGAAAATTAGCCGATCTTCTGGAATTTATAGATCTGGCGATCGCACTTTGAGATGGCGAATACAATTACAATTTCTCTAGAAAAGGTTGCAAATATGAGCAATTAATTAAGCAATAGAAAAACAAATATGGATGCCACTTATTCAGCTAATCCATATTTGTAAAATTTTATTGGTTTTACTGTTGTTATTAACCGCCGATATTGTTTTTATAGAATTATTTTTTAGCCTCCTGTTGGTCTAAGTATTGAAGGAGAACTTCGTTTATTAACACCTCCTGAATTTTACACCGATTCTATTATTTACCGTTATCTTATCGCTGGTTGGCAGAACTTTTTAGGTAGCAAAATTCCTAACGGGAAGTTACCAGAAGGCGTTAGAGTTGAAGCTGATAAAGTTTACTATATTTTTCCTAGAAATCAATCACAGCTTATAGAAGCTCTTTTTTCTAGTCTGGAAAATGAGTCAGCATTGATAACTAGCCTAAAACAGGGAGAATTAATGATTGAAACTTCAGTTGCTTTGAATTGGAATGATTTTGATCTGCAAAAACTGTTTCAGCTTTTTAATCAAAAATCGGCTTAAAAATAAAGAAAGTTGTTGTATGGCGATCGCTTTTTTATTCTGATGGCTGGGATGCGATCGCAAATCTATCTAATTAAAAGGAGACACTGGCTATTTCACTAGATACAGCAAAGTATTCTTTGGTAAAGTCAATTGCTGCTTGCTCATTAAAACCCTTGCAGGTATACATCACAATTGAAAAAAACTTAGCACTACTCCAAAAGTAGGCAGAGATACCTGAGTCAATTAAGGGAATAAATGCATCGTACCCTGCGTTTTCCTCTTTACCCATGCCCGAAGCAGGCGCAAAGATAATAGGCTTACCATATGTCCTCAGTTCTAAATGCTGGGCAACAGTAAGAAGATATTTCTCTAAGCTCTCCTCGCTGATATCTATGGTATAAAAACCTTCAAGTAGTAATCTCTGTCGAAAAATGTCTGGTGCTAGATTCTCGATCATTTTTTTGCATATTACTGTTTACTAAGAACGTTACCTTTGGAAATCTATCATTTCTAAGTTGTACATCATTTTTGATAGTTGCACATAGTTGCAGTGCGATCGCCAATCTAATTAATTATTGTTAACCAAGATAAAATCTTCAGATCTCTATCTTTAGTCGGTACGAATTGGTTAATGTTCTGTCTAACTTTTAATTGTAGGTCTTTTCTCTTAAACCGATTATTATCATGCTCTCCAGCTCTGTTACGCCTCAAGTTCAAGCCAGATCGCAAAAGCTGTGGCTACCAAAACAAGTACTTGTAACTCCTGCTGCTTACGCTGAAGATTGGGGACAACAAATTATTGAGCGAGTTAAATCTTTTGGTATTCCTGTCACCAAATTATCGCAAAATCGACTTACGGGGTTGCGAGGTAAAGATGAAAGAGAAACCTATGCGATCGCTAAAAATACTCTGGCTATAGTTAATGCGCCACTAAGTCAGCTTCAATTAACGCCGATCCCTCCTTCGGCTGACTGGCAATTTCATTTGGCACAGGGTTGTCCTGCACACTGTCAATATTGTTATTTGGCGGGTAGTCTATCTGGTGTTCCTGTCGTTAAAGTTTATGGTAATCTACCGCAAATTTTGGCTAATTTGAGCAATTATGAACAAGAAGGGCAAGATACCACCTATGAGGTGAGTTGCTATACCGATCCTTTAGGAATTGAGCATTTAACAGGTAGCTTGGCGGAGTGTATTCGCTATTTTGGCACAAGAGAAACGGCATATTTGCGTTGGGTAAGTAAGTTCGATCATGTCGAGCAACTTCTAGATTTACCCCACAATGGACATACTCGCTGTCGTGTTAGCGTTAATGCCGATCCTGTCAGTCACAGCATGGAAGGGGGAACAGCTACTGTGATTCAAAGATTACAGGCATTACGTAAACTAGCTGCACATGGTTATCCTGTTGGGATTGTAATTGCACCAATTATGGCGATCGCCGATTGGCAACAACACTATGCTAATTTGTTTCAATTGATTACCCAAACCTTGGATCTTGATTGCGATCTTACCTTTGAATTAATTACCCATCGTTTTACACCTAAATCAAAAGAGGTGTTAGAGACATGGTATCCCAAGAGTAAATTGGATCTTGAGCCAGAAAATCGCAGTCAAAAGCGCAATAAGTTCGGTGGCGTTAAATATGTCTACCACAAAGATACAATGGCAGAATTGCAAGAATTTATCGAAGCTCAAATAGACACTAACTTTCCTCAAGCCAAAATTCTCTATTGGACTTGAAATTAATGTTAACTATGCTAATTTATAGCCATCGAACGATAGATTAAGACATATCCTAGTCTCTTTGCGCCTTTGCGCCTTTGCGCGAGATGAAATTTTTATTGTCCTAACCTTTACTTCGATCACTATAAAACATTGTCCAAGGCGACACCCAGATTCGAACTGGGGGATAATGGATTTGCAATCCACGGCCTTACCACTTGGCTATGTCGCCGCGCATAACGCTTAACTAGTATATCAAACTTTATTCACTATTAACCTTAGTAAATAAGAAGATCAGATCAACAAATCGCTGGCTGTCTTTCTTTACTGCTGACTACTGCTTTGGAGAGAGTTAGCTGAGTACCATCCCGATTCCAATGAACATCGTCAAATATCTCATGCAAAATTGAATAACCTCTGCCATTTTCGGCTTCATCCATAGGAAGCATCTGAGCTTGATCGATTTTGTTATCGATTTTGTTAAGGCACTTACACCCTTCGGTAAAACCATTTCCTTGATCGACAATAATCCAAGAATATTCGCTACTGGTGGCAGAAAATCTGACGATAATAGTTTTGTTGGGGTCAAGCTTATTGCCATGTTTGGCTGCATTAACTAACGCTTCTTGTAGCCCTAATCTTACTTCTGCCTGCCATGCTGGAGGTACGTTTACTAAAAGTAAATCGAGAACAGGACAGAGATAGAGTGTTGACGTGAAGCTCATGGTACTCCACTTGCTTCTATTCCAAGGAATAGGAATGGCAATCACTTAATATATACCTCTATTAAACTCTAGGATTTGTGCTGTGTTAAAGGTCAAATTATGCTGTATTGATTACAATAAATCGAAGTTATTTAACCTATATTTTTAGTCAAAAACTAACTATTTATTGCTGCTGGTAGCAGATTATTCATAGCTATAATTGATTGGCTATAACAATCTTGTCTGAGCAATAATATGAACTAATTTAATAACTGATTCAACATCTAAAACCATAGTGTTTCTTTTTAGATTAGAAAAAACGCTTTTGTTTCACACCTACATTATACTAAACTTTCTCACAAAATAAGGTTTTGACTAGTTAATTACAGCTTGTTCAAGATGGCGCAGCATTCAACGTGAGTTGTTTGCGGAAAAAAATCGGCGGGTTGAATTTGGCTGAGTTGATATGTTCCTGATGCGCACAGCAGCTGAACATCTCGTGCTAAAGTCGCTGGTTTACAGCTAACATAGACAATGCGCTCAGGCTTGAGCTTGAGGATTGTCTCTAAAACTTGGGGATCGCAACCTTTACGGGGAGGATCTAGCAACAAAATATCAGGTTGAAATTCGATTTGTTGGAGACAGTCTTTTACTTTACCCGTCCAGAAAATTGCATTATTAATTTGATTTAACGCAGCGTTACTTTGTGCTTGTCTAACAGAATTATGGTTTAGTTCGATGCCAACAACTTGCTGTACTCTCTGTGCTAAAGGCAAACTAAATGTCCCAACACCACAATAGGCATCAATAATGTTTTCGCTTCCCGTAAGCTTTAATTGCTGAATAATTGTCTGAAGTAGTAATTCTGCTGCACTAGTATTAACCTGAAAAAAGGTATCCGCAGCAATATGTAGTTCAACTCCAGCAAAGATTTCTCTGAGATAAGGCTTACCAAGAATCGTCTGAGTTGTTTTACCTAAAATTGCGTTAGTGCGATCGCGATTGAGATTTAAACATACTCCCACTAGTCCAGGGTATTTATCCAACCATAGCTGTGCTTGTTCTTCGATACCAGCCAAATTGCGATCGGTACTAATTAGGGTAAGCAGCATTTCACCCGTATTTTGACCAATTCTTAAGGATAAATGACGTAATTTACCTTGATGATTGGTTTCGTTATAAATTGACCAGCCTCTCTCTTGGATATCTTGCTTTACTTCCCGTAATAAAGGATGCAAACGTTCATCCTGTACGGGACACTGATTGAGATTAATCAATTTATGGCTACCCTGACGATAATAGCCAGCCTGTACTTGTCCTGTACTCGATCGCCCTAAAGGATAGGTACATTTGTTACGGTAATTAAGCGCATGATCGGCATGTAAGATCGGCTGTATTTCCACATCAGCAAAGCCTCCAATACGTTGAAAAGCCTGTATTACTTGCTGTTGTTTAGCTTCGCGTTGATAATCTATCTCGATGTGCTGCCACTGACAGCCACCACATTTATCCGCCACAATACAGCCAGGACGAATACGGTGAGGAGAAGAGTTTAATAATTTTTCCAGCTTCCCCTTAGCAAATTTAGCTTTAGACTGAACTATTTTGGCAGTTAGGCGATCGCCTGTGACCGTATTCGGCACAAACACAACTGTTCCCTCATGTCTACCGACTCCATCCCCATCAGTATTGAGATCGGTGATTTCTAGTTCGACTACTTGACCCTGCTGTAATTTTTGACTCATGAATAAATTGTTGCAGAAAAATGGTCATTGATTACTGATTACTAATTATTTGCGAAGCTTATCCTTTAGGACTAATTACTAATACTGATTAGGTGGGCATAAAGAATATTGAAAACACACAAGTATAATTTGCTCGTTTGCCCACCCTACTATCTCTTTAGGGAATCTTTTAGGACTCACTGCTCATTGAATTAACGGCGACTAAATTTAACTTTTAAACCATCACGGGGATGGGGAGTTGGTAGGGTAACTAAATCTAAATTTTGATCGGGGATTAATTCCCATTGATAATTCTGCAACAGTTTTGAGGCAAATAGACGCATTTCCAGACGAGCAAACTCTTTGCCGATACATTCTCTTAAACCGCCACCAAAGGGAATATAGCCAAAGCTGGATTTATCGATTGAGTTATCCGCTGCAAAACGATCGGGGTTAAAGCGATCGCTTTCGGGATAAAGATCTTTGTCTTGATGAGTTTGCGCAATTTGGTATTGAATATTCCAGCCTTTAGGGATACGATAGCCAGCAAATTCAAAAGTGGCGATCGCCGATCGAAAAGCACTACCCACAGGGGGAATTAAACGCATGACTTCTTTGAGTACCTGTTCGAGATAGGTCATAGCTTGCAAGTCTGCTAAAGTGGGAGTCCCCGTGATATTTAAATCAGCTTGTTCTGCTCTAAGTTTGGCTAGAACATCAGGATGTTGCGCGGTTAAGAGACAAAAAGAGGCGATCGCACTGGTTAAAGTCTCGTGTCCTGCAAACAATAATAAGAGAATCTGATCTTTTAATTCTTCTAAGCTAAGACCGTTTCCTGCTTCATCTTTTGCTTGAATTAGTAACCCTAGAGCGTCTTCCCCAGGCTCATCTGCTTGTTGACGTTGGAGAATAATTTGTTCCAGACTTTTTAATAACTTTTTACGAGCTTTTAAAGCCTTCCCAAATTTAGTCCAGGGTAGAGAAATCGGCAGCGTAAATAACCCAGCACACCAATCCTCAAAATAATGACCTATGGCAGTTTGAGAACCGACCTCAGTGCTGACAAATAAATTACTGGCAATGTCAAAAGTATAGTCACGTAATTCTGGATACCAGGTAAGCGTACCTATCTCTGACCACTTGTTTAGATAGGCATCAGTTATCTGTGTCATCGTCGGTATATAACTTGCCAAAGCTCTTGGTTGAAATGCCTGATACAAAAGCTTACGGCGTGAGGTATGAAAACTGCCGTTATTAACTGACAAAGATTTTTTACCCAACAAAGTTCTCGTGCTTTTTGGCCAACTAGAAACAACATACTTATTCTCATTGCGAAACAAAAAAGTATTAGCTTCTGAACCAATCATGACGATTGTAGGACTACCAAAGATATTAGTTTTATAAACCTTGCCGTATTTAGCTATTCTCTTATTGTTAAAGTCAGGATCGTTAAAAAAGGCAATTGTTTCGCCGATAAGAAGTAATCCTCCACTACCAGGAGGTTCAGGCAAAGAGTGAAGGCGATCGCTTGTAGTCATGTTTATTATTACTAGAATTTAGCCGCAGTGGTTTGAGCAAATAAGGCAGCAAAATCTTGAGTGATAGATTCAGCATCAGCTTCAGGATAAGACATTAAATCAAAAGCTTTATTAATCGCCGATGGTTCTTTCAATGCTTGCACTACCATTTCTGCCACATCTGCTCGTGGAATTGAGGTGGGAATATCATCAGGTGGATTAACCAACAATTCGTCATTGTCGCCAACTATGAGCTGTCTAACTCCCCCAGGCTGATCTAGCAAACCTGCTGCGCGAATAATCGTATAGTTTATTCCTGAATTCACTAAATATTCTTCCGCCTTACGCTTCCAAATCAGGATCTTGCCATTACCCATCATGTTCAAAGGATGATTTTCATTCGTTCCACCCATCGAACCAACTAAAACAATCTGCTCAACGCCAGCAGCGATCGCCATATCGATCTGATTTTTTTGTCCCTGATAATCGACTAATTCTGGTGTCCCATCAGGTGGATAGGAAAACTGAGGACGCTCTCCTGGTTGTGGTGGCGCGACCATTTTTGGTGATGCACTGGTCAAAATTACTAACGCCTGACAGCCTTTCAACGCTTCTGTCAAACTTTGGGGATCTTTAATATCACCAAAATAAAAGTTTTCAGTTGAACCAAATAATTCTTGCGCTTTTTCTGGCGATCGCGCAAATCCTTTAACCTTAAAGTTCCGATCTTGTTTAAGTTTTTGATAGACTATTGAGCCTGTTTTCCCCGTTGCGCCAGTAACTAGTACCTGTTTGATAGACATTAATTATTAAGTAATGCTAGTGGTGATAACTAATAATTAACTTAACAGATTGCTGGAACATGGTTAAACACGGCAAGTTTTAAAAATTACTTGTTACTTACAGCGAATTTCAGTTACCCATTACCCATTACCCATTACCCATTACCCATTACCCATTAATTATCAATCACTGAAGTGACTGGTTGTTGACCATTACTAGTGACTACGATCTTACTATTTCCTAAAGTGCCACTCGCTTTTTCTCCCGTCAAACGAGCTTTAGGATCTACTTGTTCATAGACGACGCTTCCCATTGCTTCTAATTCTTCAGTATCAATTTTCCAGTTCATTTGCCGCGCATATAATTCTGATGCTTCTACCTGATTAATACCTTTTACGCCGTCTGTTAATTTGGCTAGCTGTTGTGGAAGATTAATTTCACCTTTGTTACCTGTCAGGCTAATTTGGCGATCGCGGTCTATAATTTGAATTGGGCGATCGCTTTTACCGAGCCGATTTTGGTAATTCCAAATCAGAGAATCTGTAGCTATCTGTAGTTGAGGATTTGAGGTGACTAACTCGATATTTTTGGTTAAAATTGCCTGGTTTTCCGCCAGACGTAATTCAGCGCGATCGCTGACCAATCGATCGATGATAGTTTTATTTTGGTCATAGTGGACTAATTTTATTGCACCTGGACTGATAATTTGCTCTTGAGGGATCTTCCATTCCAGGCGATCGCTAGTTAACTGTAAAGGAGGCTGCTTACTAGTGGCAACTACATTATCCTGTATTTCTAGCTTTTCCAGATCGGTAAAATATTTTCCTGACTCGGCAAAAACCTCCAAATTAGCGTTATTTCCCGTCAATTTGGATTTAATCAGCAGTAAATTAGCTTGAGGTCTCCACTCCACTGCCTCACTAGTAATAACACTGCCATTACGCGGATCGCTAGCAACAACTTTTTTATTCAACAAAATTATATTGCCCCGCTCCTTAACTTCTCCAGACTCAGCGCTAATTTTTAAAATAACAGCACCATTCTGGAGTAAGTTACCAACTACTTTATTTAAAGTAGCAATTTCCTTGTCTTGACTATAAACAATCTTATCTGCTTTAATTTTCCAGACAGTATTAGATTTTCTGTTCGATTGCTCTAAGACAGCATTATTTAAAACTAACTGAGTATCAAGACGACTAACCTCTGAAGCGCGATCGACATCAGGACTTGATGACTGACAGCCAGTAATACTAAGCAGAACTATTAACAGCCAAACATTTGGCTGATTGGCGATTAATTTTAATTTAGGTCTGTTCAAGTGACAATTAACAGGAAAGATTGTTAAATCTACTCTATACTCTCAACCCAATAATTAACCATTTTGGTCTCAGAAACAGTCTTTTCTCGGCGTTGCTGATTAAGTAATGCTATACGAAGGATTACTGCTCGCAGCTATAAGCTATAAGCTATAAGCTATAGGCTTTTAATCAATTTTTACTTTTTGTACGGCTATACATCCACCAAAAAAGGCTCAAAGCTACAAGCTTTGAACCCTATGTTAATGATCGATTATCGATTAATTTATTTTCTATCTTGCTCAATTAAGAGGTATTTAAAATCAAACAACTAAATCAATATTATCTAATCATCTAAAATGCCAAAACCAGAAAAGCTATGGTAGGGATCGCTGTGCTTATTACTTTTCTGAATATCTCCTTTAATCTGATCTAAGTCTATATAGCGATCCGCTACATTAATCAGACTATCGCTAGTCATCGAACGTAAACTAACAACCTCTACTCTCGCTCCTCGATAGCTCACGGCATCTACAGCATAAGCCAGATCTCCATCTCCACTGACCAATACTGCTGTGTCATATGAAGCAACCAGCGCCATCATGTCTACAGCAATCTCCACGTCCAAATTAGCCTTTTTTGAGCCATCAGGTAGCTGCACCAGATCCTTGGCAATTACACGGTAGCCGTTGCGACGCATCCAGAGCAAAAATCCCTGTTGTTTCTCATTGGTGCGATCTACTCCAGTATAGAAAAATGACCTTAAAAGCCTCGATCCACCAGTCAGACGATACAGTAGTTTGCTGTAATCAATTTCAATCCCTAACTGTAGTGCTGCATAAAATAAATTAGAGCCGTCGATAAAAATTGCGACTCGCCCTCTGTTTTCTAAAATTTGTTCTGGTGTAAAAATAAGATCGCTGCCGAAATTGTCTAGCATTATGTTAAGCCTCGTTTTTATGAAAAAAGTATTCTATTGGGGTGGATTAGTCCCTTTTAAACCCAAGTTATTTATTAAAGGCGATGTGACGTTAACTACTAAAGAAGTCAAGGCTAGTGTTCTAGTCTAATTGACGACGAAGCTTTTAAAATTCTGACCGTCTAAGCTAATAGATCACCAGAGCGAGTTGGATGTTTATTGAGTATTTATACTTATCTTAATTAAAACATTGAGCGCCCTGATTTTTATGCCTTAGTTATATCAGTAAAAAAATATACTTAGTCTAATTACTCGCCATTATTTAATCTTCTGGCGGTAATTCTAGTTTTAAAAAAACAGGACTAGCTTGCCCCAAAGCTTTACCGATTGACAACTCACCCCATTTCGAGTGACTGGAAAATACGCCTTGCTTTACTCGATCTTGATTAAAATCCCAGTTAAAACCCAACTGCTGATATATTTTGCTGCTGGTACTAGGAATTACAGGGGATAGAAGATAAGCTGATAAGCGAATAGATTCTAAAACTGCATATAAAATTTGCTCAACTTCAGTCTGCTGCTCCTGTTTAAATAGTTTCCAAGGTGCGCTGTCGTCAATATATTTATTGACAGCTCGTACTAAAGATAAAACCGCTGTACAAGCTTGGCTAACTTGAAGATTTTCATAAGCTTGGCTTACGCGATCGCCTAAAGTCACACCAATACTTTTTAAAGGATGGTCTGAACTGAAGTCAGCACCAGATAATTGCGGTACAGTACTCTGACAATATTTTTTCAACATTCCCAAGGTACGGTTCAGCGAATTTCCTAGCACATCAGCTAAATCGTTGTTAAGCACATTAATAAAACGAGTTTCATTAAAATCACCGTCATTGCCCAATTCAATCTCCTTAAGAAAGTAATAGCGCACGGCATCTGCACCGTATCTATCTACTAACTCAATCGGATCGATGGTATTACCCAAAGTTTTGCCCATTTTAAGTCCGTCTTTGGTTAGAAAACCATGACCGAAAACTTTTTCTGGCAAAGGTAAACCAGCAGAAGCTAACATAGCAGGCCAGTAAACCGCATGGAATCTTAATATATCTTTACCAATTAGATGCAGATTAATCGGCCACCATTGAGCTAAGGCATTCTCCAAGGTGGGAGCTTGTTCTGGCTCTAACAAGGCTGTGATATAGCCTAAGAGAGCATCAAACCAGACATAAATTGTGTGTTTATCGTCTATAGGGACAGGTAAACCCCAATCTACATCAACACGAGAGATAGAAAAATCTTTTAAGCCTTGTTGAACAAAGTTAAGTACTTCATTGCGCCGACTAGGTGGTTGAATAAAGTCTGGCTGAGACTCATAAAGTTCTTCTAGCTGCTGCTGATATTTAGAGAGACGAAAGAAATAGTTTTCTTCATCACGCCATTCTGCTTGTTTATTAGTATGAATGGCACAATAATGGTTTTCAATTAACTCTCGCTCTTCCTTGAACTCTTCACAAGATACGCAATACCAGCCTTGCTGACGATCGAGATAAATGTCGTCTTGTTGCCAAACGCGATCGAAGAATTCATTTACGATCTGCTGGTGCTTTGGTGCAGTAGTACGGATAAAGCGATCGTATTTAATATCTAGCTTTGTCCACAAAGATTCAAAGCTTTCGACAATGCGATCGCAATGAACTTGGGGTTCTACATTTTCCTCAGCAGCAGTGCGTTGAATTTTCTGTCCGTGTTCATCTGTTCCTGTAATTAATAAGACTGATTTACCCTGTAAACGATGGAATCTAGCTAGGGCATCTGCCACCATGGTAGTGTAGGCACTGCCAATATGAGGGACTCCGTTAACGTAATAAAGGGGGGTAGTTAAAGAAAATTTATGGTTAATATCAGTATGATTCATTTGACTTAGCGAGAAATTGCTCTAACTAAAGGGATATAGTTTTGCTAGCCTTTTAGCTAAGGGCAATTTTCTATAGATTGATGGAGATTATCTACCATCTAGATGTTGATTCTCGATTGGGAAATGAGAGACAATTTAGCTAATTTTGTTATATTTTGAGGAACCTCATCACTACAGTATCAATTACAACAGAGCTTTAAAATAACGTTAAGAGTAATACTTAATAAATTTTCGATTTCGTTAACAAAGTGACCTTGCAATTTCCAATAATTTTCAGCAGCAATGCAGCGTAATTGTCTGAACCTCTTTGAGCTACAGCAAATCTTTCTCAATCAAATCTTGGTTAAAGGTTAAGTATTACTTCATACTGTAAATAACCCGATCTAAGTAATAAAAGCGCGATATTAATACTTTAGTTTGAATATGCTAATAATTTATTGAATGTTGTCATTTACACCACGTCTGCTTGCTCAATCTTTAATATCAGCGGTTAATCTCAATTTAACTAAGTCTTATACCGATCGCATTCCCCAGGATATTCCCACCATCGTGATTAGTAATCATCGTAGTTTTTTAGATGCGCCAATTCTAATTAAGACGATTCCTAATACACTAAGAATTGCCTGTCATCATTACATGGGACAGACTCCAGTTGTGCGAGAAATTGTTGATTCCCTAGGTTGTTTTCCTTTAGGAACAGCGGAACACAGACAACAAGAATTTTTTGAGCAAGCAAATTATCTCTTAACCTCCAGACAGTGGGTAGGATTATTTCCCGAGGGAACAAAACCGATGATTGAACCTACTGCACCCCATGAGATTAATCCATTTCACCGTGGTTTCGCACATCTGGCTTGGAAAGTACCAGTGACTAATTTGGCTGTTTTACCCGTGGCGATCGCCTCTTTATCAGAAACTAACTATCCCAGTATTCCTATCCGCTGGCTCAAGCAGTTTGACCAAAATGAACCTTTCTTTGAACGACAGGGTTTACATCCGATGTTAGTTTATCATCGCGTCCATGTATTAATCGGCAGACCCTACTTGATTAATGCAACTCAAAAGCAGGAATATAAAGGTAAGCAGGCAAAACGACTCGCTCTCGATTTGACTAACTATTGCCAGGATCAAATCACCGAGTTATTAAAGGAAGGGTGTTATTAATTACTGATTACTAATTACTAATTACTAATTACTAATTACTAATTACTGATGGTTGTTCATTGTTCATTGCTCATAGTCAGGGAAATATGAAGAAAATGAGGGTGAAATAAAATTCAAGCAGTAAATGTTAGAGAATAATAATTAAGAAGGTTTAAGTTTTGTTTTATTACATATATCTATGAGTTCTGAACTTAGCGTAGATTTTATCGATCCCAGGGAAGTTAATCCCAATGCGCCTTTGTTTGTTTATCTTCCTGGGATGGACGGAACAGGAAAATTACTCCAAACTCAGTCCGATCATTTAGCAGCTGATTTTGACCTGCGATGTCTGGCAATTCGCATTAATAATCATAGTACCTGGCAGGATTTAGCTAGAGATACAGTGCAGTTAATTAGGTCGGAGTTAGCGAAAAAGACCAATCATGAAGTTTATCTATGTGGTGAATCTTTTGGTGGTTGTCTGGCATTAAAAACTGCTTTAGCTGCGCCAGATTTAATTAGTAAGCTGATCTTAGTTAATCCTGCTTCTAGTTTTAATCAGCTACCAATTCTCAGTTGGGGAGTAGATCTGACTGGGTTTCTACCGTCTTGGGTACATCGCTATTCTGCTGCTGGACTATTACCTTTTTTAGTACGCCTCAATCGGATTAATGATTGCGATCGCGATCGCCTAATTGAAAGTATGAAGTCGATCCCGCCTCATGTGATTAGCTGGAGGCTGTCTTTGTTAAGAGATTTTAAGGTATTAGACGAAGAGTTACGTAGCCTCAATATTCCTAGTCTAATTGTGGCAGGAGCAGCTGATGACTTATTACCTTCTGTCGCCGAAGCACGAAAGCTAACAAATTTGTTGCCTCAAGGAAAGATGATGATCCTACCTCAAAGTGGTCATGCTTGCTTGTTAGAAACAGAGATCAACCTATATCAAATCTTGATTCAGCAAAATTTTATCTCCGCTCAAACTAAACTGTTGTTGAAACTGTAACGATCATTTTGATTCTGGCGATCGCTTTAAGTTAATTAAAACTTTAAACACGCCAAAAATACTATAGCTATATGCCTACAGAGTAACTTTTGCCTCTAACGACTTGAGATATTCAGTATTTACTTTCGATTCCCTAACTAAAGCAATTTTTCCTGTACGCGCAATTTCGCGAATGCCGAATTTAGTTAGCATCTGAATAATCGCCACAATTTTACCAGGATCGCCTACAACTTCGAGAGTCAGAGCGTCCTCAGAAAGATCGACTACACGAGCGCGGAAGATTTGCGCCACTTGAATGACCTCAGCGCGATTAGAGGCAGTAGCATTGATCTTAATCAGCATCAACTCTCTTTCGACACAAGGCTGTTGGCTAATATCCTGCACCTTAAGGACGCTAATCAACTTGTATAGCTGTTTAATTAGCTGCTCGACAATTTTTTCATCTCCAGGGACAACCATAGTAATGCGCGAGACACCTGATTGTTCAGCAGGGCCCACCGCCAAGCTTTCAATATTAAAACCACGGCGAGCAAATAATCCAGCAATGCGGGTTAAAACTCCTGCTTCGTCTTCTACTAAGACAGAAATAGTTTGCTTGGTCATAGTTGAAAAATGAAAAAGTTCTGGTGAGGTTAGTCTCTTATCATAAAGGAATTTGGTAGTGGATATTCAGATTATCAAGATACTTTTTAGCTGTATTTAGCGATCGCTTTATAGATCGATTCTAAATTCAAAACCTCTGGATTCAAACCCCAATTTTTCGTATAGCTGATGGACTCTAGGACGAGATTTTCTACTCGTGGCAATTAACTTATAGCAATTTTGTTCTTTGGCGACTGTAATTACCTGCTGGACTAATTTTGTTCCCCAACCTGAACCCCGACAGCTCTCGTTAACATAAACATCTTCTAAGAGACCGAAAGGTTCTTGATGCAGTTCATTGTGCATGATGTAAAGATAAGCTCTGGCAACTTCCTGTCGATCTTCGATGATCGAGAATTTAATTCCTCTAGCTTCAACGGTTTTGGTCTGAATTTCTGGAGCAGTGTTCATGACAACTTTACAGACTAAGTACAACTTTTACTCAAAGTAACTATAATTGCTAATTGCCAAAGCGAAGCTGCTTGTACTGAAATTAGTCAATGCCAAAATACCCAAAAATAAGCCGAAACAACCTTTACTTACTTTTGTTGCTGTTGCTTCCGTTTGTACAGCTTTGCTATCAAACATTTAAGCAAAACTATTATTCCCTCGATCTAGATGTTCTAGAGTTTTTAAGTAATCAGCGCAATTTACTTTCAGATTTTATTTTTACCAACGTTTATCGCATAAGCAATACCTATGTTACTGGTGCGATCGTGCTAGTTGCTCTAATTACTTTAATTCGCCAACGTTATTGGTCAGAAGTTAAGGCGTTAGTATTTGCCACTTTGGGGATTTTACTACTAGTAGACAAGGTGCTGAAGCCTTTTTTCGATCGCGATCGCCCACCTAAACCAAGATTAGTTAGCGATTTAAGTCCAGACAGTTTTCCTAGTGGTCATGCAGCGGGAAACCTAGTTTTCTACTTCTATATATCTTTTATTATTGCTGCTAGATATCCCCAACTGACAAAATATGTTTATGGGGTTGCCACTTGCTTAGTCTTGTTAATCGGCTTTAGTAGCGTATACGTCAAAGCTCATTGGACAACAGACATTTTAGGTGGTTATGTTTTTGGCTATTGTTGGCTGTTAATTAGCTTGAATCTATTAAAGTTTTTCAATCATCGCCAATTAAAACCATAATTGTTTATTAGGACGATAAATAATTTAACTAATTTTAGTTGCTATACAACCTCTAACAAAATGATTACAGATTCCCCAGCTAAAACATTTACATATGCCCCTAAAACTGTTCGCAGAGCCAAAATAGCTCTATCTTGTTCACCTTTTCGGCTCAAGCTATTTCAGGAGATGCGAAATCAAAGTGTCCCAATTCAACAAATTGCTGAAGAGACAGGAATTAAACTAGGCTATGTCAAGGAAGCACTTAGCGAGTCAAGAATAGAAGATAAATTGGTGTGGCTAATTAATGTTGGCTTACTACGTCGGGAAGTTGATGGACAGGGTTTAACCGATAGTTTTCGCCTAACTCCTTTAGGGAGAGAAATCGTAGCAGAATGGTCAGCACAAACCGAAATTCCGACTGCGACTTTAATCAATCGGCTTTCACATTGGCTAAATCGTTGGTTAAAATTGTCGCTGTGAAATAGCAAACTACTGTTATAACAATGTATATCTTCATGTATATCTTCCAGCACAGGAGCAATCGATGAAAGCGATCATGGTAGTCGGAACAACATCTCATGCAGGAAAATCCTTTCTGACTGCTGCATTATGCCGTATTTTAGCCAGACGTGGTTGGCGCGTCACTCCCTTTAAAGGACAGAATATGGCACTCAACGCTTATGTCACCGCCACGGGGGGAGAAATAGGTCATGCTCAAGCTGTTCAAGCATGGGCAGCAAAGGTTGCTCCTCGGGTAGAAATGAATCCGATTCTACTCAAGCCACAAGGAAACATGACTTCTCAGATCATTATTAAAGGTAAGGCAGTCGGCACAGTAAAAGCGTCGGAGTATTACGAGCAATATTTTGACATGGGCTGGGAGGTCGTTCAAGAATGTTTGTATCGTCTTTCCTTAGAATTTGATTTAGTTGTCTGTGAAGGGGCAGGTAGCCCAGCAGAAATCAACCTGAAGCATCGCGATCTGACTAATATGCGGGTGGCAAAACACCTCAATGCGCCGACAATCCTGGTGGTAGATATCGAACGAGGTGGCGCGTTTGCCCATGTGGTCGGAACTCTAGAACTATTAGATCCCCAAGAGCGATCGCTAGTTAAAGGAGTAGTGATTAATAAGTTTAGAGGACAGAAAGAACTATTGGATTCAGGGATCACCTGGTTAGAAGAAAAAACCCAAGTTCCCGTTTTAGGTGTTATTCCCTGGAGCGATCAACCTTTTCCCGCCGAAGATTCCCTAGATTTATTAGAGAGAAATCGTCGCCGTAGTAGCCAAGACATCAATATTAATGTAATTAGACTACCCAAAATTGCTAATTTTACCGACTTCGATCCCTTAGAGGCTGAAACTAGTGTGGCGGTAAATTATATTGATATTCAAGACTCTTTAGGACATCCTGATGCGGTGATTATTCCTGGGACAAAAACTACTATTCCTGACCTGTTGGCAATGGAAAGAAGTGGTATGGCTGAACAAATCAGAAACTATGCTGCTGCTGGTGGTACTATACTGGGTATCTGTGGCGGATTCCAAATTTTAGGACAACGGATCATCGATCCCGAAGGCTTGGAAGGAGAGGCAGGAGAGTATAATGCGCTTAATCTGTTACCAATTAGCACGATTCTTTCACCTAATAAAGTTGCTCGACAAAGACAGGTAATTTCTCAATTCCCTCAAGCGGGATTACCTGTAGATGGCTACGAAATACATCAGGGGCGTAGTAGGATCAGTCGTAGTTTGAAAGAAGGCGCAAATGAGTATCAGCCTATTTTCGATGATCCAGGATTAGGATTAGTGGATAAAAGTCAATCGATTTGGGGCTGTTATCTTCATGGTCTGTTTGATAATGGTGCTTGGCGACGTTCATGGATCAACCAACTGCGCAAACAAAGAGGTATGTCATCTTTGGCTACGGGGATTTCTAATTATCGCGATCAAAGAGAGTCTACTTTGAATAAGCTGGCAGACTTGGTGGAAAAAAACATAGACTTAAAAGGATTTTTGTCTAGCAATCTTTAAAGTATGAGTATAGAAGTTTGTTTTTTACCAGATGAGATAACTGTTTTAGCAGAATCAGGAGAATCAATATTAGAAGTGGCAAATCGAGCAGGGGTATTTATTGCCACAGGCTGTTTAATGGGTTCTTGTCATGCTTGTGAAGTAGAACTAGACGATGGGGAAGCCGTTTGTGCCTGTATTAGCTCTATTCCAGGAGATAGATCCGAGTTGACTATCAATGTTTATGAAGATCCGACTTGGTGATTGGTGATTACTGATTACTGATTACTGATTACTAATTACTGATTACTAATTATTGCTCATTGATTCTATAAATTTTCTGAGAATTCCCAGGTATTTTTGCTGATCTAATTCGGGTAGGTTGTTATGTCCTGCCTGATGAAAAATTGTGAGCTGTTTGGGTTCAGGTGCAGCAGAATATAGTTTCTTTGCCATCCAGAGGGGGATCGTGCGATCGCCTGTACCATGCAGGATTAAAATTGGTGTCTGTAGGGATTTAATCTTTGTAAGCGAATCAAAACGTTGGGTTATTAGCAAACTTAAAGGAAACAGCTTGATTCCAGGCATTAAGCCAGCCATATCTTGAATTGAGGTGAAAGTTCCTTCGGTGATTAAACCAGCCATATCTGGATGTTTGGTAGCTAGTTCAATGGCGATCGCACCCCCCAAGGATTGACCATAAACAAAGATCTGTTGTGGTTTGATTTGCCTTTCCTGAGTTAAATATTGCCAAGCAGCTTCTGCATCTTCATATACCCTAGTTTCATTAGGGAATACTGGACTACTTTTGCCATAACCCCGATAGTCGATCAGCAGTACCGATACTTCTAGCTGATGTAAAATAGCTGCCAGTTGGGTTAAATCGCCATTATTACTACCGTTACCGTGAAAATAAAGTAATACTGGTGTAGATGCTTGTGCAGCAGGAATCCACCAACCATGAACTCGCTCCTTTCCCAAACTGAGCCAAATGTCTTGATAATCTAAACCATAGTCTTGGGGTGTTGATTCAATATAGCTGTCGGGGAAAAAAATTAATTTGGTTTGTCCCCAATGCAACAATAAACCGAGAGATATATATAATGTTGCCAAGACACTTAAAAGAATTACACTTAATTTGGAAACTACTTTAATCAATTTAATCAATTGGATTTAGTTTCAGACAATACGACCATAATCTAGCTTAACCAGAGGAGTGTTCTCTTGAAATTGATTAAAAAGCAATTAATATTTAGTAAGCACCATTTTTACGCGGAAATAACATCACCCCAATAGTTTTGAAGATAATCCATAAATCTAGGAAAAAATTATAGTTGTTAGCATAATAGACATCGATCTGTACTCTTTTGGGATAAGGAATGTCATTTCTACCTGAAACCTGCCATAAGCCAGTAATTCCTGGTCTCACCTGAAGTACAATATTTATTTGACGACCGTATTTTGCTAACTCTTCTGGTACTAATGGTCTTGGCCCAACTACGCTCATTTCTCCTTTTAAGACATTCCAAAATTGAGGTAATTCATCCAGACTAGTCAAGCGCAAAAATTGACCCATCTTTGTAATTCGCGGGTCTTGTTTAAGCTTAAAGCTGGCTTGAAATTCTTGACGCATTTGCTCAGAATCTTGCATGATTGCCTCTAATGCTCGATCGGCATTATGAACCATAGTTCTAAATTTAATACAGTTGAAAGCTTGATGATTCTTGCCAATTCTCTTCTGGACATAAAATATTGATCCTGGAGAATTTAAGGCAACTAAAATCACCAAAATTAAATACAAGGGAGAAAATATAGTCAATACTAATAAGGCAAAAACTATATCAAATATTCGTTTGTAAAAATTTCCGTTTAAGATAAAGAAGGATAATCTCAATCGATGAGGATTGAATAAAGCTCGACCGCTTTTTCTAATTAGCCCTTGTACTATCTTGACGGAAACAAGCTGGCTGTTTGCAGTCATCTTACTCCTTCATACATCACACCACACCGTTCAATGATAAATCTATCAAGCTTAAATTGGCTGATATTTGTCAATTTAAAGGTGAATAGACTCTTTTCTATGTTTTCGATTGCGACCACTCTTGATAGCAATCCTCAATATATTTTAAATAGGACTGTTGGAAAACCACGGGACTAAATTTATTCGCTTGTAATCGGCAATTCTTTGGCTCAATTTGGGGTTGTAGCTGTTCAAAACTCTTAACCGCAGCAACTAAGGCTTCTGGTTGTTGAGTATCAAACAATAAACCTGTACCATCTTGAGGACATTGACGAATATCTTTAACTGTTTCTAAGGCTCCTCCTTTTCCATAGGCAATTACTGGTGTACCGCAGGCTTGAGCCTCAACTAGAGCAATTCCGAAATCTTCACAGGCTGCGTAAACAAAGGCTTTGGCTTTAGTTATATACTCCTGAACGATATGATCGGGTTGCCAACCTAAAACTTGGATATGAGACTCGGCTAGTTGGCGTATTTCTGATAATTGTGAGCCTGCACCAATAATTACCAGCGGTTTTTTTAGTTGATTAAATGCTTTGACGATTAAGCATATTTGTTTATAACTCACCAATCGAGAAATTGTCAGATAAAAGTCGGCTTTTTCTGGCTGAAAATTAAATTTATCTAGGTTAACTGGCGGATAAATGACTTTGGCAGAGCGACGATAACAGCGCCAAATACGCTTGGCTGTATGCTGAGAATTAGCAATAAAATAGTCCACTCGGTTAGCCGAAATGACATCCCACTCGCGCATTCGATGGAGAATATATCGGGCGATCAATCCTTTTATTCCTCTACCTTGGCGATCGCCTTGTAGGTAATCAAAAGTTAAGTCCCAAGCATAGCGCATTGGAGTATGACAGTAACAAATATGGAGTTGATGAGGATTGGTCAAAACTCCTTTAGCTACAGCATGAGAAGAAGATAAAATGACATCATATTGATTTAGATTTAGTTGCTCGATCGCGATGGGTAACAGGGGCAAATATTTCTGGACACCATTACGAGCTTGGGGAAAATTTTGCAGAAAGGTGGTTTTGATTGCTCTTTGATAAAGGTAACTCTGAGGATTAGTGGACTCGAAATCAATCAGAGCGTACAAATCAGCATCAATATGATTTAAGATTTCTTGGACTACTAGCTCAGAGCCTCCAGTCGCTTTAGGAGTCAACCACTCGTGGACTAGAGCATATTTTAATTCCACAGCTAGTTATTGAGTTATTTACTATTTTTGGGTGATCAGTTGCCATGATACAACACTTGCTAGAACTTCTTGGTCTTTTAGCTTGGGGGCAGGTAGTATATCTGAATTAATTAGAAAATAAGCGGGTTTTGATTCTTGCCAAAGCTGCTCTAGCCGATCGTTGGACTGAGGAATTACTACGCGATCGCTGTAAAATTCTAATGACGGACGGAAATAAGGATGATTGGTATATATTTTCTGGAAACTCGGAATTTTTGCTTGCAGCATCGTTGCTACAGGTTGAACGGGAAAATCATTATTTAATTCCCACAGCCAATGAGGAGAATTAAACAGCAGTAATAGAGCCAGATAGAACCCAACTCCTATAATTACAATAAAGTGACGATTGCGTAGCCAGATTAATGCTGATGCCGCAGTGAAGCTAATGGCTACGACTAATAAGATTAAGGCTAAATCGATTTGTGGTACTGGCGCGACAAAACCATAATAAACACCGCCCAACCAACAAATTAGGGTAATAAAACTTAGGGATACCTGCCAAAAGTAAGCTAACTGTTTTTTTTGCCAAATTTTGTTCAAACTAGCGCCAATTAACAGTGATAATCCTGGATAAAGAGGAATTACATACCAGGGCAATTTAGTTTTCATCAAAGAGATTGCCAGCAGATAAACTCCCGTCCAGACTAAAGTTAGTTTTCCCCAACTAAGATGACGATTAGCCCAGGCTAATTTGACTCCGTGTGGCAGAAATATGAGCCAGGGAAAGCTATATTTGGCTATTTCTAGCAAATAGTACCAAGGAGGGCCAGAAATGGTGCTGACGGGCGCCCAAATGCGTTTGAAGGTCTGCTCTCCTAAACTGATGCCTAAAAATTGCGCTCCATAATGAAAATATTGTAGACAATACCAGGCGATCGCAGGAATTACCCCTAACAGTAAACCCGCCCATAAATAAGGATTTTTCAACAACTTAGGGCTGTCCCAAGCTGTAAAGAGGAGTACAATTCCCCCCAACAAGACACCCATCATCATGCCTTTAGTCAGACAGATCATGCCCAAGGCGATGCCTGCACCCAACAACCAGGAATTACGTTGTCTACCGCGCAACAAACACCAAACCCCTAAACAAAACCAGCAGGCGATCGCGCCATCGAGCATTGCTAAGCGACCATGACGAGCTATAGGCAGTAAAGTTAAATAGACTAAAGCGCTAAAAATTGCTGTGGCAAGATGAAGAAAAAGTTCTCGGGCAATTAAATACACCAATGGAACAGAACAGGCAGACAAAAGCGCAGGAACTAGGCGCGTACTCCATTCGCTGACACCAAATAGTCTGTAACTAACAGCAATTAACCAGTGAATTAAGGGCGGTTTATTCCAGTAAGGTTCACCATAGTTAATGGTGGGATAGAGCCACGTTTGACTACCTGGTTCAGCGCGCCAGATATTGCGGGCAACTCCCGCGACAATTCCTTCATCCCAATCTCTGAGGGGCAAATCTCCTAAACCAGAGGTATAGAGCATTACCGCAGCCACAAGCAAACAGATTACCCATAGACTATCTCTCTTAAACAATTTTGAACCAAACGCCACCTCGTTTTTCATGCCTGTTGCTGGTTCTCCCTAATTCCCTAATTCCCCTTCTTGAACGGGTCGCTTATGGGGGAAACCCCCAAGACCGCGCCCGTTCGCAATTCCCTATTCTGGGTAACCACTGACTCCACCAGGGTAGCCACTCACTTCGCTAGAGTCATTATCTCTTTTGGAACCTAATAGTTCTAAACGATCAACTTTAATGATCGGGCGCGATCGCAATCCTCCCGTATTACGATCTGTCCAGGTTTCAATTTTAAAAGAACCTTGCACCGCAATTTGTTTCCCTTTGCTGACATAATTTCCTGCTATCTCGGCAGTTTTGCCCCAAATTTCGAGATTAAACCAATCTGGTTGCTCGCTATTGCGACTAGGGCGACTGACGGCTAAAGGTAAAGTACATTTAACTGAACCAGAATCAAAATATTTTACCTCTGGGTTAGCACCAGCACGACCGACTAAATTAACTACATTAAGAGCCATAAATTTGATAATTATAGTACTAAAGAACTAAATTAAGATTTTTTAGTTTAGCAAATTATAGCCAAGCACTACAAATTGTCCGTAGGTGAAAGAGCTAAAATCTAGAATTAGTTGCTAAACAGATCGATCATCCGTGTTCATCAATTAAGATTATTTAGATCATCCAATAAACCCCTAGTCATGACTTTAACCGTATACAATACCCTCACTCGCAACAAATCAGCGTTTCAGACCATTGAAGAGCATAAAGTGCGGATGTATTGCTGTGGCATAACTGTTTATGACTATTGCCACCTAGGTCATGCTAGAACTTGTTTAGTTTGGGATGTGGTGCGTCGCTATTTACAGTGGAGTGGCTACGAAGTTAACTATATTCAGAACTTTACTGATATTGACGATAAAATTCTCAAGCGCGCCAATCAAGAAGGAACATCGATGGAGGCGGTTTCGGAGAAGTATATCGCTGCCTACTTTGAAGATATGGAACGTTTAGGAGTAGGAAAAGCAGATGCCTATCCTCGTGCAACCCATACTTTGAATGGTATCAAGCGTTTAATCGCCGAACTAGAACAAAAAGGTTTTGCCTATCCTGCTGAGGGTGATGTTTACTATGCAGTGCAGAAGTTTCCTGATTATGGCAAGCTGTCGGGTAGGAAATTAGCAGATATGCAGGCAGGTGCTAGCGGTAGAGTTGATGAAGATCCAGATAGTAAAAAACAATATCCCTTTGATTTTGCCCTCTGGAAGGCGGCTAAAGAGGGTGAACCAGCTTGGGAGTCTCCTTGGGGAAATGGTCGTCCTGGCTGGCATATCGAGTGTTCGGCGATGGTGCGCGAAAGACTGGGAGAAACTATCGATCTTCATGTAGGTGGTGGGGATTTGACTTTTCCCCATCATGAAAACGAAATTGCCCAATCAGAAGCAGTTACGGGTCAACCCTTGGCTAACTATTGGCTACACAACGGCATGATTATTGTCGAAGGGAAAAAGATGTCTAAATCTTTAGGCAACTTTATTACGATCCGCGAATTGTTAGATAAATATGAACCAATGGCGGTACGTTTATTTATCTTGCAGGCTCAATATCGCAAACCTGTAGATTTTACCGATGAAGCCTTAACTACGGCGACGCATAGTTGGTCAACTCTCAAAGAAGGATTACTGTTTGGTCATCAATATGGGAAACAACTAGGTTTTTCTGGGACAGATTTGTTAAACGAGGAACTAGTAACCAGATTTAAATCCGCTGTAGATGATGACTTCAATTTCGCTGGTGGATTAGCAGTACTGTTTGAAATTGCTAAGAACCTAAGTAAGGAAGGTAATATTCTAATTCACGAAGGAACAACTAAAACTGACGCTCAATCATTAGAGCAACAATGGCAAACTTTGACCCAATTAGCCACTGTTTTAGGTTTTACAGCCAGTACTGATGAAGATAGTAGTGATACAGGTTTAAGTGACTCAGAAATTGATGCTTTAGTCCAGCAGCGTAATGAAGCTAGAAACAATAAAGATTATGCCCAAAGCGATCGCCTTCGAGATGAATTACAAGCTCAAGGTATTACTTTAATCGATAAACCTGGAGGAATAACTATTTGGAATCGAGATTAAATTTTGCTGTAGAGCAACTTGATTATAATAAAGCTTACTAATTAGAAAAGATGGAAACTTAAATACAGAACAATAATTTAATTTAATGACCATTGAACAACAACTAGAACTGAAAGAAATTAAAAAGCTAATTAGCGATCGCTTTGATAAGCAAGATGAGAAAATCAATGACATTAGAATTGAACTTGCTGGGATTGAAGTCGATACTACATGGATTAAGTGGTTGTTTGGTGAGTTGTTAAGCTTTATCTTAATTTTGTTAAGTGTGATAATTACGGTAATTTTTAAGTTGGTCGGTTAAATAATTTTAGAGATTAGCGATCGCACCTACCACAACGACAATTGACCCTCTTCGTCGGGTAAATATTTTGTCATTCCATAGCCAGTCAAGATTTCTGTTTGGCGATCGCTTTTGGATTGGGAAATATTGAATCTGGAAATACTAAAACTGTTTAACAAACGTAGTAGTCATCTTTAGACAGATGCGAAAATCTCCAACAGCAATTTATAATTCTGGGAACAATTATACTAAACTAAAATTATTAAACGATTATGAACTTGAAAAAATTAACTTTACCTTTAATCTTAGGTTTATCTCTCCTGTTTGGAGCTTGCCAAGAATCAAACAATACTGAAGATGCAGGTGAAGCGATAGAAAATGCTGGAGAAGATGCGGGTAATGCTGTCAAAGAAGGTGTTAATGATGCAGGAGACGCGATAGAAGATGCAGGAGACGCAGTAAAAGATACAACTAATTAGTTTTGGCGATCCCGAAGGGTAGGCGCGACGCGAAGGACGCGAAGCTTATCCGAAGGTGTATACCGCAAGGGTACTAACTCCGTGTCGCCCTTTAGGGAATCCTTTAGGACTAGTCCTTTAGGGAAGCCTAATCGCTAATCAGCTTTTTCATCAGTTTGGCTCTTACTTACTTATTAATAGACATCTTTACAGAGTAATTACTGTTGTTAATTAATAGTATGTTTAAAAAGGGACAAAATTTAGGTATTCAAAAAAATGCTAGAAGTTCGGAATCGATTAGCGATTAAACAAAATTTACTCGAAGAGATCGAACAACTTAAGAACAACCAAAAAACTCTTGTCGATTCACCCATTACAGATTTAGAAATTCAACCCCAGAAAGTTCAGTTAATCGAAACATTAACCCAGGCTTTGGAGAAGTTAAACCCTTTCCCACGTCCTCTGTTGTATGCTAGTAACCTACTCAATGGTGCTTGGTTATTACAATATTCAACTGCCAGGGAAATTCGTTCTTTAAAACGTTTACCTTTAGGATTTTTGGTAGGCAAAATTTATCAAATTATCGATCTTAATAACGCTAGTTTTGAAAATAAAGCATGGGTGCAACATAGTTCGGGTTTATTATCGGGTTATGTCAGAGTAACAGCTACTTTTGAAGTTGAAAAGCAAGAAGATCTTCAACTTCCCAACCAAAAGATTAAGATCGATTTTAAACAACGTTTTTTAGGAATCAATCAAATTTTAGGGATTAAGACAAATTTACTCGATCCGATTAGAGTCGTAGAAGCAAAAAACCCAATTGGTAGAACTCCCAGCTTAGATCTCACTTATATTGATGAAACAATGAGAATTGGTCGAGGTGGTGATGGTAGTTTGTTTATTTTGACCAAAGCTTGAAGCGATTACCCTAAAGGACTAGTCCTAAAGGATTAGCTTCGCGTCCTTCGCGTCGCGTTCTAAGCGATCGCACCAGAATGGGTGTACCCTAAGGATCTTTAGTCCAGCAGCGTAATGAAGCTAGAAACAATAAAAATTATGCCCAAAGCGATCGCCTTCGGGATGAATTACAAGCTCAAGGTATTACTTTAATTGACCAAAAAGGTGAGACTAAATAGGTTCGAGGTTAAACAGCAAAAATTATAATTATCAGTTATTTTTGGTTCGGTTCATTTACATTATTCAAGAGTTTTCAAGATATTATTCCACTGAATTTTGTGAATAGCTTGTAATTCTTGATCTTGTTCTACAAGTTTTGAATAATCCTCAACAAATTTTTCTACTGATGTAATTAAGCGTAGATAATATTTAAGTGTCGGGATAATACCGTTAACAATAACTTGACAACCATGATTTCTGGCAATAAGTTCAATTTCATCTTGAATCTTTATTTCATCTGCTTTGTCTATATGGGTAGTTGAAAATATATAGTATCTTCTGGGATGATATTTTAATATTTTATCTTTTGCATTTAAAATCATTTGTAAGTTAATTGGTTTGCCATATTTAATTTCTATAGCTTCAATAACACTCTTTTTTTTATCAAAAATTTCAATGTCTCCTGCTGTTTTAGAAGTACTATCTGATGCGGTATGACTACCTAAATCTCTTAAACTACAACCTTTATATCTTTCAACTTCTTCAACTAATCTTAAATAGATAGCATAAAAAGCTATTACAGGTAGTTTAGAAGCACCAAAAGTTTTATATTTATGGTTGAAGTGAGCTTCCAAACAGTTTATTACTGTTGCTATATTTAGTTTTTCAGGATTAATTAGCTTAATAATAGAAATTTGATTGGCTTGTGTAGCTTGTATTACTTGAAAAATTAATAACTGAGCAATTAACTCTGCTTGATTAGGATTTTTTTCTACAAAATCAATGATATTTAAAAATGCTTCTTTTACAATTTTGTTACTTATTTTGCCATTGTAATCTAAATTATAAGGATAAGGCTGTTCTAAAGAGCGAGTCAACCAACCGCTTTCTGCCATAGCAGGCAAACCTAGTTCTTTGAGGGTAGGTGTAATGTATTGAGTATCTATTGTTCTACCAGAAAATCCTCCAGGCAGATTTGATTGATGATATCGAATGTCTTGAGTAGGTTCAATAATTTTATGTATTAATAAAGTTATTAATACGGTATAAACTCCTTTTTGCTTAGTACAATTTTGAGCAATAGTCTGAATGTATATAAATAATTGATTTGATAATGTATTTTTAATATCTGAAGATTTATTATATATATCTAATAGTTTTTGCTTATGATTCATAATAACAATCCCTGAAATATCAAGTTGTCTTGGTTTTGGCTGATAAAAATTAATATTATTCTTTTGTAATTTATGTTTTGGTGCTAATAAATTTTGCTTTTTGATTTGAATTGCTAATTGATAAATCATTGGGACAGGTACAGAGTTACCAATTTGCTTATAACACTCTGCTATTGAATTATGTATTTTAAATGTATCGGGAAATCCCATAATTCTATAACATTCTTTAACTGTTAATTTACGTACTTTATTTTCCTTGGATATATAAATAAAAAATCTTCCAGAAGTTTCTTGAGATGGAATTGTGGGATGAACTCCTTCTACCGAATAAATACGATTTGGTTGATGATGTACTCTTGAAAGATGCTGTGTATTTGGTCTTACTCCTTTCTTCCAGGTTGTTTTATCATTTCTATATCCAGCAAAAATTAAACCTGAAGGTTGCTGTTTAGGATTATCTATCAAGGTGTAGTCTTGAGTTTTTAAATATTCAAAATTTCCATTTTTACAAAGATAATCTTCGAGTTTTTTGATTGATTTATTCGTTTCAATTTTATTAAAATCAAATTTTTTATTTTTAGTGGCAAAGATAATTATTCTTTCTCTATTTTGAGGAAGACCAAAATCTTTAGAATTTAATATTTTATAATCTACTAAATATCCCAAATATTCTAAAGAATAAAGAATCGTATCTAACGTTCTTCCCTTGTCATGATGAACTAAATGTTTTACATTTTCTAAAAGCACAACACTAGGTTGCTTAACGGCTATAATTTCGCAAATGTGAAAAAATAACGTACCTCGTGTATCTTCAAAACCTTGTCTTTTGCCACAGATACTAAAAGGTTGGCAAGGAAAACCTGCGGTCAAAATGTTACAGTCAGGTATTTCTTCAATATTTATTTGAGTAATATCATTCTGTGGTTTGTCTCCAAAGTTATTAAAGTAGACCTCTTGACAAGCAGAATCTATTTCACTAGAGTACACACACTCATATCCTGCCTGTTCAAACGCCAATCGAAAACCTCCAATCCCAGCAAAAAGATCGATAAACTTTGCTTGGTACTTATCCACATCCGAACAATAAAGAACAGTCAACTAATATAACAAGATTTGGTAGAGATAAATTTATTAATTACCTACAGATAGAGAATAATTCCCACAGCGATCGCACGTAAGTCTAGCTAATTGGCGATCGCCTGATTCTGGACATCTGGAGATTTTGCTAGAATTTATAATGTTTAACAAAACTTTATAGAACTTTATTATTTATGCTGCGTCCAGAGCAAAGAGCGAAATTAGATGATACCAACGATCTTGATTTTTATGATTCTCCTCGACTAGTAACCCATGTAGACGAAGGCTTTATTGCTCGTCTGAAGGATCTCTATCAGCAAGAACTACAGCCAGATAGTCGTATTTTAGACTTAATGAGCAGTTGGGTATCTCATTTACCAGATGAAATGCAGTTTGCCCACGTAGAAGGACATGGGATGAACGAAGCGGAATTAGCCAAAAATCCCCGTTTAGATCATTACTTTGTGCAAAATCTCAATCAAAATCCCAAATTACCTTTAGATGATGCTGATTTTGATGCTGTTTTAATTACTGTTTCCATTCAATATCTACAATATCCTGAAGCGGTTTTATCGGAAATATATCGAGTGCTGAAGCCTAACGGGGTGGTAATTATCAGTTTTTCTAATCGCATGTTTTATCAAAAAGCGATCGCTGTTTGGCGAGATGGGACAGATACAGATCGGGTAAATTTAGTGAGAAAATATTTTCAGTCGGTTGATGGTTTCACTGAACCTAAAGTTGTAGTACATCAACCTCCCTTACCTGGTTTTCTCCAGATGCTTGGTTTAGGTGGTGGTGATCCGTTCTATGCAGTGATCGCCCGTAAGTCTGAATAGTAAGAGGCGATCGCTTTTAAAAGTAGTTGGTTAAATAATTTGTTCTATTTAAGCCGTCGATCTGGGGACGACATTTAGTTTAATTGGAAGATTCAATGATTTAATTTTAAGTAATGAGATTATTTGGCTAGATGTAGCAATGACCTATGCAAGTTGAATGGCAAACGACTAAAAATTACGCAGATATTATTTACCAGAAATGGCAGGGAATTGCCAAGATCACCATCAATCGTCCCCATAAACGCAACGCTTTTCGCCCTAAAACCGTATTTGAAATGTATGACGCATTTGTTGATGCGCGCGAGGATCCTACCATTGGCGTAATTTTTTTAACTGGCGCAGGCCCTCATACAGACGGTAAATATGCTTTTTGTGCAGGAGGAGATCAAAGTATTAGAGGTAAGGCGGGATATATCGACGATGAGGGTACACCTCGACTCAACGTTTTAGATCTACAGCGTTTAATTCGCTCAATACCTAAAGTGACGATCGCTTTAGTGGCAGGCTATGCGATTGGTGGAGGTCATGTGCTGCATGTGTTATGCGATTTGACGATCGCAGCGGACAATGCTATTTTTGGGCAAACTGGGCCCAAGGTAGGTAGTTTTGATGGTGGATTTGGTTCTAGTTATTTAGCTCGAATTGTGGGACAGAAAAAAGCCCGAGAAATTTGGTTTTTATGTCGTCAATATAGCGCAGTAGAAGCCGAAAAAATGGGTCTAGTTAATTGTGTTGTACCTGTTGAACAGCTTGAAGCAGAAGGAATCACCTGGGCTCAAGAAATATTAACCAAAAGCCCGATGGCAATTAGATGTCTTAAAGCAGCATTTAATGCCGACTGTGATGGGCAAGCAGGTATTCAGGAGTTAGCAGGGAATGCGACCATGCTGTACTATATGACCGAAGAAGGAACAGAGGGCAAACAAGCATTTCTGGAAAAACGCCAACCCGATTTTCAGCAATATCCTTGGCTACCCTAAACCAAGATCTGGAAAAACATAAAAAAAGGCGCTTACCAAAGTTGGCGAGCGCATCGGCGCAAACATTTGTTGATTTATGATCGAATGCTAAATCCTACAATATTGCTTGAGACATTTACTGTGTCTAGTAATTGCGCGACGACGAACCTTCAAAACTACGATTACCACCGCCACCACGATTATTGTCGCGAGGTCGGGCTTTGTTTACTCTTAGCTCTCTCCCCATCCATTCTGCACCGTCTAGATTTTCAATTGCTTTAGTTTCCTCATCTTCACTGCTCATCTCAACAAAACCAAATCCTCTAGGGCGACCAGTTTCACGGTCTGAGGGAAGAGAAACCCTGGATACAGTACCATATTCTTCAAAAACAGTCGTAAGATCTTCTTTAGTAACCTCATAGTTAAGGTTGCCGACATAGATTGACATTGATTGTCTCCTGATTTGCGAAATTTTTTTGAGATCAATATTGGGAAAGAAAGCTTGCCGATTTATCGTCAATCTATAGATACTCCAGAGCTTATGACAAATTGAAACAAACGTGTCTACCGAATTGAAATCTCTATTTTCTAGTAGATTAACACAGCCAAATTAAAAGGATTCATTAAAAAAAGGAAATAATCTTAAAAAATAACAAATGAATAAGATCTAATAGCTAATAGTTGAATAAAGAGTGTTTTATAGGCTGATAGCGAAGATGAAATAAGTAATAATAAAATCTGATTGATGGACGTGATGTATGACACCCAATGGAACTAAATATAATGAATTACGGCAATTAGTTCGCTCGCAGCTAGAATTACTGTTAGAAAGTGGCAATCTACAGGGAGCAAAATCTCTTTTAATTCCCGTACAGCCAGTAGATATTGCCGAGGCAATTGAAGGTTTACCAGAAGCTATTCAACTAATTGCTTTTCGCCTGCTTTCCAAAGGAGAGGCGATCGAAGTTTATGAATATCTTAATACCGATGTTCAACAGGCTTTAATTCAAGAATTTAAACGGCAAGAAGTATTAGACGTTGTGGATAAAATGTCTCCTGACGATCGCGCACGCATGTTTGATGAGCTACCAGCTAAAGTGGTGCGTCGTCTATTAGCTCAATTAAGCCCTAAAGAACGACAGGCTACAGCTATTCTCTTGGGTTATGGCGAAGATACAGCAGGGCGGATTATGACCCCTGAATATATCTCCCTAAAAGAGACTCTAACCGTAAGCCAAACATTAGAACATATTAGAAGTTTAGCCAATGCCTCGGAAATTGTTTACTATCTCTATGTCACGAGTACTTCTCGTCAGTTAACAGGGATTGTCTCGTTGAGAGATTTGGTCATCGCGGCACCAGATACTAGTCTGGCAGAAATAATGACCCGTGATGTGGTCTTGGTTCATACTGATACCGATCAAGAAGAAGTTGCCCGCACGATCCAACGTTACGATCTTGTAGCATTGCCTGTAGTAGATAGTGAAGACCGTTTAGTCGGGGTAGTAACAGTAGATGATGTGATCGATATTATTGAGCGCGAAGCCACAGAAGATATTTATGCTCTTGGTGGGTTACAGTCTGATGGGGATAACTACTTTCAAACCAATTTATGGACTGTTGCTCGTCGTCGTGTTGTCTGGCTATTGGTTTTATTGCTCACCAATACAGTAACAGGAGCAATTATTCGATCGCAAGAAGATCTTTTACAACAGGTAGTCATCCTCGCAGCGTTTATTCCCCTCTTAACTGGAACGGGGGGAAATGTTGGCGCACAGTCTTCTACAGTGGTCATACGAGGTTTGAATACTGATGAAATTCAAAACATGGGTGCAGGCAAAGTTATTTTCCGTGAAGCGACAGCAGGTATGTTGCTGGGTTTAATCTTGGGCGGGATGGCAACTGTTTGGGCTTATTTACTCCAGGGAAATTTGGCAGTAGCTGTGTCTGTCGGAATTAGTCTGATTGCGATCGCTCTATTGGCTTCGGTAGCTGGCTCGGCATTACCTTTTTTGTTTCGTAATTTTGGTTTAGATCCAGCCCTCATGTCTGCTCCCTTCATTACTACTGCTGTCGATGTTCTAGGAGTTTTGATCTACTTCTGGATCGCTCGAACTATCCTGGGTTTATAACCTGTGTACTATTCATTCTTGACTGTTGACTTGACTGTTGGATAATCACTGTTAGAATGGCGTTTGTTTTATGAAGATATAGAAGTTACTGATGGCTAGATCTGCTACTTCTGCCCTACGAGATGGAGTTATTCTCAACAATCGCTACCGAATTGTGAAGCAGATTGGTCGGGGTGGTTTTGGTCGAGCCTATTTAGCGGAAGATACTCAGCGCTATCGAGAATTATGTGTGCTGAAAGAATTTGCCCCCCAAGTAGAGAGTAATCATGAATCGCGCCAGGCAGAAGATTTGTTTGAACGGGAAGCAGGCATACTGTATAAGCTAAATCATCAGCAGATTCCGAGGTTTGAGGCACTTTTGCGAACTCGAATTGATGGTCGGCGATCGCTGTTTCTGGTTCAAGAATACATCAAAGGGGAAACTTACTGGCAATTGCTTCGGCGTCGAGGCAAATTAAGCGAAACAGAAGTCACCGAAATGATTTGGGATATTTTGCCCGTACTGGACTACATTCATAGTTCTGAGTTAATTCATCGCGATATTTCCCCTGACAATTTAATTTTGCGCGATCGCGATCGTAAATCAGTATTGATTGATTTTGGCTGCGTTAAACTTGCTGCTAATGCTGTTTCGAGATCTGCGGGACATTCGATCACGCTAATCGGCAAAAAAGGCTATGCTCCCGATGAGCAAATTCGCCGTGGTTTAACTATGCCCTGTAGCGATCTATATTCGCTAGCCGCCACCTCAGTAGTTTTGTTGACAGGCAAACAACCAGATCAGCTATACGACAGTTATCAAGGAAAATGGAACTGGAATCAGATCGAAGCTAGTCCTCACCTCAAAAGAGTCCTGAAGAAAATGTTAGCAGACAGACCATGCGATCGCTTTCAATCTGTTGACCAAGTTCGACAAGTTCTCTCTCTCGAAGACAAATCGGTTGTGAGTAACTTTAGTAACTTTATTTCTCGTTGTCGTACCCTAATCCTGGCTCCTGGCGATCGTTTTTCTGGCACTAATCGCTCTTACTCAAATAGCGCCCTGTTCCAAGCTACTTACAGCATTAGGCGCATACCTCAAAGAATAACTCGTCTGTTGATTAACCATAATTTTAACAGGGTTAAACCTTGGCAATGGGGCATCTTTACCTCGGCAATCATTATTATTCCTGGGCTAATTAGCTTTGCTCTAATCAACTATCAAATGAGTCAAACAGTCGCCCTTGATTTTAAGGATGATACTGCTGATGCTGATAATGCTGATGTTCCACAAGTATCCGTATCCGCATCCACTAGCCAAAAAGAACTAGATTTACAGCGTCAAATACAGCAAAAAATTGCATCTCAGGAGTTAGATACCAGTGCTTTTTATAAACAGGTTGACCTTATTTTTAATGAACAGTATCCTGAGCTGGCAGGTAAACAACTAACTAAAAGCCGCGACCATCAGCAATATCGAGAAGTCTGGTATCGAATTGCCCGTAGCTTGTTAACCAAACAAGAAAGACAACGCTAAGAGGATGTCTGAGAACTCAATTCTGTTATGCTTAGACCCTAGCAGATCCCCCCTAGCCCCTCGAATTTCGGCTACCGTGTACACACAAGTTGATTCTGAGAGAGTTTCCAGCCTAAGAAAATAGATTCAAATCGCCTCAATCCATGAACTAGAGTAGGCATTCCAGGTGGTCTCTGGGAGCGATAACCAGACCATCCACCTAAACGAGCAATTAGCCAAGTCGCCCAAGGTAAAGAATTAGAAGGATATGGGTTTTGTTGTTTTAAGGTCTTTCCTTGATAAGAAGGTGAAATTTGAGATAAGCATTGTTGTTGCTCGGAGTTAAAAGTAACACAAGCGGGTAAAGCGCAATTATCTCTTCCTTCAACCATTTGAAGTGTTCGCACCGCAATCGATAGAGCCAGCACAGTTAGTTTTTGAATGGCTAAAGGGGATTCTAACTGAGTAGCTTCAATATTTAATCCTGCTTTTTTGAGAGCTGCAAACAGTTCCTCGATACGCCATCGCCACTTGTACCATTCGATGACTTGTAGTGCTTGTTCGATTGACATCACATCATGAGTGGTTAACAATCGCCAATGAATTGGCTTTTGACTCGCAGGTGGGCAAACTTCTTCGACTTCGACACCGTAAAGAGTAACTGATGGAGGATAATCAAAAGCTTTTAAGGCTTCAGGTCGCTTAATCTTCACTCAACCAAAACGAACTTTGAGCAAGGCTTGTCTTCTTACACGCTCAATACGTTTGTCGGCTGGAACATTAATGGTATAAGTTCCTTGACAAGGCTGTTGTCTCAAATAACGATAAAGAGATTGTTCCTGGTCAAATAATCGACGATCTTGACGAACTCTGACTAATAAATGATTGTACCTATCGGGAACACTTGCCCATTCCTCGTATAAATCACTTTCGCGAGCGCAATAGTGAGTAACCATTTTTGCACCACCTTCGTTTAAGCATCTTTGACGAACTTGTGCCGATGCTAACCACTTATAAGATTCTTTTTGTTCTATAGGCAATTTTTGATAGTTTCGTTCGTATTTGTCTTGATGGTTAAAATCTCTGCTCCACAACTGTATAGTGCTTAATCCTAAAGGAAATCCATTTTCACTATCCACAATTAATGTTGGATGAATGTAAAATCCGACATCTATGTTATTTCCTACTACTCCCAAGTTTTCTGATTTCAGTCTTCCTACATGAGACTGCAAATTAATTTCGCTGCTGTCACTTATTGCTAATACGTGACGTTCTTCTAAGTTTTGTTGGCAATGCTGGGCAATACTTTGTCTTTGTTCTGATACTGTCACGTTTTCATGCTCCAAAAAGCGATAATATCCTACTTGTTCGGCTCTATTTCGACTTATTTGGCGGATTTTGACTGATTGATGTTCCTGTAATGCTTCATATAATGCTACCCCCTTTTGAGCAATCTTGGGTCTCCAAATGTCTTGCCTTTGAATTTTTCTGCGTGAACCAGTATTGGGTTGTCCATCTATCCTAAAATGTTTTTTAAGCTCCTCTGTGATAGTTTACTTTGACTTGTGTGTACACGGTAGCCGAAATTCGGGGGGCTAGGGGGGATCTGATAGGGTCTAAGTATAACAGAATTGAGTTCTCAGACATCCTCTAACAATCTACCCACTACCTACTACCTACGAACCGATTACTATTAAGGTTCTAATCTAACTCTGTACGGCTATATAGCCCAAACTAATTTGTCCAGGAGATAAGGTAATCATGGTAGATGCTCCAGGCGATCGCAATTTTACCTTCAAATCTCCCCCTGTAGTAACCCCCACAACCTCGCCAAGACAGCCATTAAAGTTAACCTGTTGTCCTAAACTACTCAGGATTTCCAAATATTGATCTAATAGCTTCTCAATCCCAACTGCCAAATAATATTCATATCCTAATAAAATTCCCCAGGATGCGATCGCCGCTAATTCTTCTAGAGAATTAATACTTTTAATCCCCTGTTCTTGCTGATAAGACGCTAAATTAATTCCAGTTTCAGGAACAGGATTATGCCAATTAATGCCAACTCCCACCACAGCATTAACTAGTTTATTTTTATGATTACGAGTTTCAATTTTAATTCCCCCTAACTTACGCTGACTCAAAATCAAATCATTCGACCACTTAATAGTTACGGGTAATTGATAATGTCTTAAAACCGTCGCTATTCCCCAAGCCGTCGCCATGACCAAATGAGGATAGCGATCGCTCTTGAGATCTAAATCTAGACCAACAGAGAGATATAGCCCGCCCCTTGCTGATATCCAACTATGTCCCCATTGTCCTTTCCCTGCGGTTTGTTGCAGAGCGATCGCCCCTAGAGGACATTTAATCCTACTATCAATTAATTCCCAAAGTTTACTATTAGTCGAGGAAATACAATCAAAAATAAACAAAGAAATTGGCTGTTTTTGATCTATTTGATGAGTAATTATTGGACTTTGATTAATCTGCTGCCAAACTTGTTGGTATGTTTTTAAACTAAAATTCAATTTAATTTAATTCTATTATAGGTACTGTTTGAGTTTTGCCGCCAATACTTCTACATTCGGCTCTTCAAGCATACTAAAGTGATCTCCTGGCACATGCTCAATCCTTAATTGAGGTGCTACTTCTTGATGCCAACCAACACGGGGACATAATCCTAATTTAATTTTATTACTAAAAAAGTTACCGCGATCGGCTTTGGTAGCTAAAAATAGGGATACTCGATCTGGGTAAGGTTGAATAATATAAGGGTCAACCAGGTGTTGCTCACTCTTTAATTGGTCTCTATTTTTGATTCTGTTGCTTAAATAGCTCAACTTATCTTTAATTTGCAGCTCGGCAAGCTTATCCCAGTTGGTACGCAAAGTACAGTTGTAATGTAGGTAAAATTGATAAAATGGGTGAGGGCCATCAGTATCTAAAATAGCTAATAGAGCTACCTCTTTACCCATAGCTCTAAGCTGTTGAGCAATTTCCCAGGCAATTAATCCCCCAGTGGAATAACCAGCAATTAGATAAGGAGCTTGAGGTTGGACAGCTAAAATATCTTCTAGATGGTGAGTTGCCAAAGCTTTAATTTGACGACCTGTACATTTTAAAGTGAAATAACCTGATTCCATTAAATAAAATGGTTGTTCTTCACTTAGATAATTTGCTAGCCCTGTTGCTTCTTCGCAAGCATTAGCGCAGAGAAAGAAAGGAGCTTTACTACCTTGGTTTTGCATGGCTACCATCAGTGAATGAGGTCGAGGGCGATCGCCTTTTCGACCCGCCATAATGGTTAACAATGCCTGGTAATCATCAGAACTAATACCATCTGGAGTGGGTAAGTCTTGAATTGTGGGCTGTCCCTCAGCAAAACAGCGAGCCATTTGTTCAACCGTCGTTAAGTTTGACAGAGCATTGAGGGGCATTTTTTGCTGCAAAGTTTGCTCAATCTCTTTAACTAAAGTCATCGCCAAAAGAGAATTACCGCCTAATGCTCGGAAATCATCTTTAATTCCGACTGGTTTAATTTCTAAAACTTGTGACCAAATTGATGTCAGTTTGATCTCTAATTCGCTACTGGGAGCGACATAATTTTCAGTGGCGGTTTGATTGACAAAATCAATTCGGGGCAGGGCTTTGGGGTCAATTTTGCCGTTAAGAGTTAAAGGCAGGGCATTGAGCGTCATAAAGCTAGAAGGCACCATATGGGTAGGAAGCTGTTGCTGAAGCCAGCGACGCAATGCTTCATGATCGACTATAGTGTCGGGCTGATTAACTATGTAACCGACTAACCGCTGATAACCCGTGGCGTTTTCTTGTACAATTACGGCTGCTGCTGCCACCCCAGAATATTGTAGGATAGCTGATTCAATTTCTTCAATCTCAATCCGATAACCGCGAATTTTCACTTGGCGATCGAGACGACCAAGACAGTTCACCGTTCCGTCGGCAAAATAGCAAGCCAGATCTCCAGTTTTGTACATCCTAGCCTGGGGGCGATCGCTAAAGGGATCGGGAATAAATCTTTCGGCGGTCAATTCAGGTCGATTGAAATAACCTCTCGCTAGGCAATCCCCTCCAATATATAACTCGCCAGGAATTCCTACTGGTAAGGGCATCAAGTGCGCATCCAAGATGTAGTATTTAACGTTAGCTAAAGGACGACCAATCGAAATTGACTCCTGCTCGGCTTTTACTTGATGGACTGAAGACCAAATAGTAGTTTCAGTTGGCCCATATAAATTCCATAAAGAAGCGCCTTTGTTGACTAGTTGTTTGGCTAGTTCTTTGGCTAAAGCTTCTCCACCCGAAAGCATTTTTAAGTTTTTACTACCCTGCCAACCTGCTCCCAAGAGTAGTTTCCAGGTAATTGGCGTACACTGCATCAAAGTAGCTTGAAACCTTTCTAAAGCTTGTAATAGTTGATAACCATCCATCGCAGTTTGCCGAGAAACAATCACTAATTTTGCGCCCACAATTAAGGGCAAAAAGATTTCCAAAACGGCGATATCAAAAGAAATAGTCGTAACGGATAAAAGGGTATCACTAGCATCCATGCCTGGTTCTCGGGCAATAGAGGTTAACAGGTTAACCGCAGTACGATGCTCGATTTGCACTCCTTTGGGTTTGCCTGTCGAACCTGATGTATAAATTACATAGGCTAAGTTACTAGGCTCTACGGTATCAGTTAAATTATGATTTTCTAGAGCGATCGCTGAGGGGATCTGCTCAAAATTAATCACTTGAGTTTGTTGTTGGGGAAATTTTTCTAATAACTCTTGTAAATTTAAACTTTGTTGAGTCAGCAATACGGCAACGTGCGCATCTTCTAACATATAGCCGATCCGATCGATCGGATAACTGGGATCTAGAGGAACATAAGCACCACCAGCTTTGAGGATTGCTAAAATACCTACTACCATGTCCAGCGATCGCTCTACGCAAATTCCCACCAAAACTTCGGCTTTTACGCCCATTTCTCGCAAGTAATGAGCTAGTGAATTGGCTCTTTGGTTTAATTCCTGATAGGTTAACTGTTGTTCTTCAAAAATTAAAGCGATCGCATCTGGGGTTTTAGCTACCTGCTGTTCAAATAATTGATGAATACACCGATCGTCTGGATAATCGCTCTGAGTATTATTCCACGTAGCGATTTGCGCTTTTTCCTCTGGAGTTAAAAGATCTAAAGTGGCAATTTGGCGATCGGGATCGGCCACAATACTTGCGAGTAAAACTTGAAAATGATTCATCATTCTCGCGATTTGAGCAGTTTCAAGTAGATTACTATTGTAGGTAAATACGCAAGATAGCCCTTCAGGCTGCTCAATAATTTTTAAAATTAAATCGAGATTAAAATCTTTCCAGTTAGGTTCTTCTAGAGGCGCTTGAGAAATATTTTGTAGTTCAAACAGCACCTGAAATAAAGCTGTATTTTTAGAATTCCGTAGTAGTATTTCAGCTATTTCTGAATTGATTAGCAAACTTTGCTCTGTTTGAGCATTCAAAGTAATTTGTAGAGTTTGAACTAATTCATTAAAACTATTTTTAGAGTCTAGTTGTAGAGGTAGTAAAGTAATATTTTGAAAGATGTCAAATTTATTCTGGATTGTAAAGTTAGTTCGATCTACAACAGGTGTCCCAACAATTATTTCAGTTTGATTTGTGTAGCGATAGAGAAGTATTTGAAGAGTTGTCAGTAAGATGGAATCCAAAGACACTTTCTCTTTAATACTAAGATCATTCAAAGATTCACACAGTACTTGAGGTAAAAGTAAAGATTTGCTGGCGGCAGTAAACTCTTTTATTTTTGCTCTGGTCTTGGCGGCAGGAATTTCTAATACAGGCAATTTACCTGTTAATAGTTTCTCTAAAAAACTGAGTCTAGATTGAATACTATTTAAGATTGGTAGACTTAATGTATCAAGATCTGATGCTTTGCTCGTATTATTTATATTATAATTCGTCAAAGCAGTTGATAGTATATCAGTATTTTCACTGTTCATCAAATTAAAATATTATTAAAGATTAAACTAATGATAATTTTAGAAATTAATCAATAATAAAATATATTTTGCTAATTGCCAATGAATGTTTTGCTTGATATTGATTAGAATAAAGTTAACCTGCAATATATACGCAACAAACATTGTCATGGACTTTATTACAAGTATTCTCAATACTATCGGCTCAGGTGCAACTGCATATATCCTGGCTAGCAGATTACGCGATCCTCAAACTCGCCCCAATACTCTGGCAGGCTTCCAAATGGCTGAATCTGGAGCAGTTCCCTTTCTAACTAAATTAGCAGCAAGAGCAACTGCCGAAGGTGATACCTGGCTAGCAGAAAAGCTAACTATTCATGCTGCTGATGAGCAACGTCATGGTCAAATTTTTGCTCATGGATTAAAACAGCTGGGTAAAGAGGTGAAAACTGCGGCTGAGATGAAGCAACAGTCAGAAACTAAATCAAACAAAGCTAAAAATTCTAGTCCTTTCTATAGCAAGTTTTACCGCGATTACGAACCAGAAGCCTTGAAAGCGGAAAATATTGATTGGCTGGTATTTATGGCAAGTACTTACATCTTGGAATTTGATGCTAGTAAAGATTTTGCCAGGATGGCGACAGCCCTACCAAATGATGAGCTTAAAAGTCGTAATCTTCGACAAAGTATTCTCAGCGTAGCCCAAGACGAAACTAGACATGCAGAATATCTTTATGCAGCAATGCAACGTAGATTACCTCAAATAGAAGTAGATGCTTTAGTTAGTGACTGGAGAAAGCGCAAAATAGATGCCATGTTTGCTATGGTGGGTGACATGATTCAAACTGGTGGTAATTCTCGTTCGCTAGTTAAAGATGGTGTTTTGACTGAAGTTGATGAGCAAGCTACACCACAATTGGTAGAAGTATAAAAGAGCTTTGCTTTCAACAGTGAGCAATGAACAATGAGCAATGATCATTGAAAAGCTAGGCGTTGCTGGATCGATATATGATTCTACTATTTTCTCTATGCAAGCAAATTAACTAAAAAGCTAAAGGCTAATAGCTAAGAGCTAAAAGCTATATGCGTAGCGGTATCCTTTAGGACGTACAGATTACTTTTCGGTTTCACGTTGTACCCTTGTGGTATACTTTAAATCAGCAACGCCAAAAGCTATAAGCCAATTGACTGAAAGGTTGAAAACCTCCAATAAATATTGATGATGAGTAGTAAACAACAACAACGTTCTTTTCAACGCATTCTGATTGCTATTGGGGGTACTACGACTTTAATTGGCTTAATTTTGCTAGTTGAAGCCGTTTTAGGCGGAATTAAGTCTTGTCATCCGCAGGAAGTTTGGCTTTTTTGCCAGATTAGGGAATCGGTGCTGTTAAATATTCTGGAAGGATTTAGCATCTTAGTCGCCGTCTGGCTCTTTTTCCTCGAAGCGCCTGAAAGAGATAAGCAAGCACACTATGAAGCTTGGAAAACTATCGATTCCGCCCACGGATTAAGAAATAGCTACGCTAGATTACAGGCATTACAGGATCTTAACAGCGATCGCGTTCCCCTTAGAGGTTTTACTGCTCCAGAGGCAGATTTGCGCGGTATTGACCTATCGGGAGCAGATTTGAGCCATTCTTATTTATCAGGGGCAGATCTGAGCAATGCTAATTTGAGTAATGCTAACCTAAGTCACGCCAACTTAGTTGAAACCAAGCTCAATAATGCTAATCTGACTAACAGCCAGCTGACAGGGGCAAACATCAGCTATGCCGATTTTATTGAAGCTAATTTACAGGAAGTAGATTTTGTTGGCGCAAATATTATTGGCGCAAATTTTGTTCGTTCTAATCTCGCCCAAGCTTATTTTGGGGATGTTAATTTCAACGATTGCCGATTGAATGATGCTAATTTGCAGAAAACTAAATTTTTTGGTGTCGAAAGTCTAACTGTAGAACAGATCAAAACTGGTAAAAATTGGTCTGAAGGTATTTATGATGCCAAAATGCTGACTAAATTGAGGTAGTAAGCTGTTTATTCAATTATCGGGGTAAAGGCTCGAATCTATCGGCATTAAATTTATGGCGATTAGGCTCCGCCTAGCCAAAGGCATCGCACTGGCAAAGTTATTGTATCGTAGTATAGCGATCGCTTTAATTCCCCAATCAAACTAATTGTAGGCGATCGCTCTTAGGGAATTTATCTCATTGTAGACAGGCGATCGCGTAAACGTAAATTGGCTTTTTGATTAATTAAACTCTTTTACTTATCTAGATCGGCAATCATGCTACCGCCAGGGATATGGGCGGTAATATTTTGTTCGTGGGCGAGTTGGTTCTCTGCTGACTTTGACTGGGTAAACTCTTGCTCCATTTGTGCTGCATCCGCAGAGCTTTCCTTTTGGGCTTCTCGTTTCATGATGTCAGAAGATTGCTTTGCATCTCTAAAATCGATAAATCGCTCGGGTTTTTGCTCGGTCATATCCTTATTGTTAATGCTTCACTTTACAGTATCGGAAAAGCTTCAATTGTATTAATCCTTCTAAGGAAAGAAAAAAGTCTCAACCGAAATTGTGTTCTGTCCATCTTTTAAGGCGACGAGCAAACCAACTAACTTTCTCCGATTCAGTTGTCATCATTTTAGGACAGGAGAATTTAAGTTGAACCGTTCTTTGTAAATCTCCAATTCTTCTCCTTTTGTAACTGAGAAAGTTGACGAATATTCTTCATCCAACATCATTGTAAATATGAATTAATCAAGTAAAAACGTAGACACTAGACAATGGATGATTTTTTTGTACGTAAATCCTGGACAACTGCGTTTCTTAAAAACTCCTGCATCTATCTAGAAACAATGCAATTACCCTAAAGGATATGCGTCGCGCTACGAGTAGTTCACGATGTTGTCCTAATTGGCCGTCGCCAGCAAAGATAAGCCAAAGGTCCAAGCAAAGGTACTAATGAGATCAGCCAAAACAACTGGGAATCCCTCAAGTAACCGCGACGAATCATGTCATCTCCCAAAACGGTCGCAAATAACAGGCAAAACAAACCAAAAGCCAAACTCATGCCGTTGATGAAGCGATCGCCTCGAAAAAGTAGCCAAAATTCCCCCCAGTCTCCAGCAAACATGGCATAGATAAGTAAACCAAGCGTAAACAGCATTAATACTATTCCAGTCGAACGTGAATCTAACATTTGTAACAATGCATCTTTCTCCCCCGCAAATTCTGTATTGGGTTCTCGCAAAGCTAGATAAGGAATTAGCCCAACTACACCCGTACCTAACGAAAGGATGGCAAATGGATAGAAAGGAATCGACTGCATCCTGCCATCAAAAAACAATAGGCTGCTATAAATTAGTATCCAAACTCCAATTAAAGCAAACAGAGAAAGGATAACTGGATTGATAGCGTTCCATTGCAGGGTGAATAATTTGATCATTAGGGATTTAGTCAACTCCAAATGAAAAGGGGGAGCGAGTAACAGAAGATAAATAATAAAGCTTGCCCATAACACCCAGAGAACAGGTTTGAAATTCATAACGTGCGATCGCGTATTGTAATGGAATGAGTTTCAATTTAAGATAGGCAATAGATTAAATCAAAAGTATCTGTCACTCGATTGATTCGACGCGATCGCTTTAATCTTTTTTATCAGTTTGGCTCTTACTTAAATAGCTAGGCGGAATTAAATATAAAACCAAAAAGAAGATAGATTTTAATGGTAATTAGTTATCTCTCCCTAATTCCCTACCAGACTATCTTCTAATTAATTTGGCCTACCTACTTACTTATTAATAGACATCTTTACAGAGTAATTACTGTTGTTAATTATAGGCAAAATTTATCGGCATTGCTGATTTGAAGTATGAAACCAAAAAGTAATCTGTACGACCTAAAGGATACTGCTACGCATATAGCTTTTAGCTCTTAGCTATTAGCTTTTTAGTTGATTTGCTTGCATAGAGAAAATAGTCGAATTATACATCGATCCAGCAACGCCAATTTATCCAATTATCGATTTTAATAATGCTAGTTTGGAAAATTTTGCCTGGGTGCAACATAGTTCGGGTTTATTATCGGGTTATGTGAGAGTAACAGCTACTTTTGAAGCTGAAAAACAAGAAGATCTTCAACTTCCCAACCAGAAGATTAAGATTGAAAATCTGCCTAATTTTTCCGACTGTGTAAATATTTAATTAAAGCTGGCAAGACAGGACAAGGCTTTTTCTGTTGCAGACTAGCAGGTTGATCGGAGCGGAATACACTCCAGCGAAATGGCCCTAACTCCTCAGCAGACATCCACAGTAGACGTTTGGCTCTAGTCATCGCCACATATAGCAAACGGTATTCTTCGGCTTGTTTGAGCTTAACTGCTTCTTGCCAAGCTGCCATAGGTGCAGGAATAGTATGGGGTTGTTCGGGGGATATGTACTGATGATGTACTAAACTTCTGATCTGAGCGCGAGCAACTTCTGAGAGAGTAAAACTGCCGAGAAACTTACCTGCATTGGGAATCCAAGGTTCACCTGGCAATATATCTTGGTGCAGAAAAGGAATAAATACATAGTCCCAATCTAATCCCTTAGCCTTGTGCATGGTAATAATTGTCACCTGGTTAGCACGAGTATAGCGATCGCCATCGTCTTCTTCAACTCCTTCAAAGTTTTCGGCACTGACAATCTCGGTTAAAGTCTGAATTGCCGTTTTGAGTGAGCTTTCTGTTCTAGTTTGCTGGCTCACTTTTTCGGCTAATTTTTGCAGCGTGGCTAATTCTGAACCAGTGTATTTAAGCGTCATGCCTAAAAAAGGAATCAGTTGATAATGGGGCAACTCTATTCTGGCGCGAAGCAAATTAACGCAGTAGCGACGAGCTTGCTCTACTTGGGGTTTTTGGTCTGGCTGTAAGAGAGTAGGATATAAAAACTGTTCGGGAAAAGTGGCTAGAGCATTAAGATCTTGAGTGGGTATCAGGCTGCGCTGCTCCAGCACTTCTAAAGCTGCTTTAAGATTATCTGGAGAATGTGGACGAGCAATAAATTGCAGTAATTTAAGAATTTCGGCAGGTATTTGGGAATACCTTTCACTTTCTCCCACTTCATAGATTTTAATCCCGTTTTCTCTTGAGAGATAGGCTAATTCTTCGGCTAAAAACCGCGCCTGACGATTCTCTCTGACTAAAATTGCTGCATTCCTTTGAGGGTGGGCTGTAAGTAAAGCGATCGCCTGTTTGGCAATTAAAGCTACTGTCTGATAAACATCATCTGGGCTACAGATAACTAAACCGCTACCGGTGGGTTGAGGATTGGCATCGGGTTGAGGATCGCCAGGTTCTACCATAACTATATTCTGCAAGCGAAAAGGTGGTGATGGCTGAGGTTCGGGAAATTTAGACCACTGCTGATTCACCCAATGAACGACAAAATTAGCGCTATCAATAATAATCTTGCTGCTACGCCCCGCCTGATTCATCGTAGTTAAGCTGTTTTGCTGCTTGCAGGTTTCACAAAACCAGTTGAAGTAAAGCGGATCGGCTGGGGTAAAGGTAGAGTTAATTGCTTGATTAGGATCTCCTACTCGCACTAAATTGGGCGCAGCATTAGGTTGTTCCCCATTACCCGCCAAAATAGAAATCAGCTTTTCTTGCAGGGGGCTAGAATCCTGGGCTTCATCCTCAAATACACCATAAACCTGGTTTTGCCAGAGTAACCGCATGGGGGGATATTCTAAGACTTTAAGCGCAGCCAGAATCATATCGTCATAGTCGATCAGATCTTGCGATCGCATGGACTGTTGATATTCTGTATATAGTCCTGCGGCAATCTGAAGAATGCCATACTCATCAGTCGCACTCTGACTTAACTCCTGTAACTCTTGAGGCAATAGTCCCGAACTTTTGGCTTCCCGTACTACCGTATTAGTTAACCCTGGTAATACCTCCGTGCGCAACACCGACTGACGGCGCATTCTTTCTGTCTCTTCACCGTCAAACTGTACCCCCTCTAAAAGCCTCTGATACTGCTGAGGATATCCAGCAATCCATTTTTCAACCGCCCCACGAATGATACGATGTCCCGTATTTGGCACTACAATCGTTACCCGATCTAAATCTAGTCCCGATAATTCTTTACGAGAATTAGCAATATTGAGAGCCAAACCGTGAAGAGTATATACGACAAAGCCCCCAGGAGGTAGCATCAAATCTTTCAGGCGATCGCGGATCTTACTTTTAATATTGGCAGCAGCCGAACGAGTATAGGTAACCACTACCAACTGCTTCCTACTGTGTAGTTGATTTTGGGCAATGGCGATCGCCGCAGCTACCGATAAACTATGAGACTTTCCCGCCCCAGGTACAGCAGAAACCGCCATTTCTCCTCCCCGCCAGTTGGCTAAGCCCTGTTGTCCCGTGCGCAAGCTTTTTTTAAGCCGTTCTAGCTCTACTTCCAGCCACTTCGATCTTTCTGTAGTTGAATAATTTGGAGAATTAATTGAATCCTGCTGCTGAGAAGGTAGCATCTAAATTATTTCCGAAAAACAATACTCGATTGTCACTAGTTTAGTGCATCAGTACTTAAATGAAATGAGAAGTTTCTACTACCTGCTACCTAAAAACAAATCCTCTCTCATAATTTCCTGCAATGAAATAAAACAATCATCAGGCAAATGAAACTGAAATTTCATTGTTGTTATAGCATCTTGATAGATTTCATCATATTCATTAACCATGTAGTTCTTGAGACTAGGATTTTTTTTAAGAATGCGCTTGATTCTGCCTCTAAAATTAGCTATCTCTGCCATCCAACCATTACGACAGCGATCGCGTTCACCTTCCCAATATTGAAGCTTTAAAACATGTTCAATTAATCTTTGCAGATAGCTGTCTAAAGCTCTTTTTTGACTCGCCCCCATATCATCAATTTCGTCCAGAAGATTATCCCAGTCCATGTCCTCAAGATCTCGTCGCTGAATTTTTGTCTTTATTTCTTCCACCCAGAGGTTGAAGTCAGATTCATGTAATTTCTGTAGATTAGTCATTTTATTTAAATTGCCAGAACCGCCGTGAGAATCAAGCCAAAAGCTCTTTAATAAGCATCTAATACTAGCAAATCAACCACTTAGGCGAGACATGTAAAAACAAAGTGCTGCGGGCGATGGGAGTGCCAAATTGAGGAATTTTCAAGCCGATTACTCCTGATTTCTTAACCTCAATTTGCCCTTTAATATCTCCCCAGAGCAGCATTTCTGCCCAATTGCCTAAATCTGGCTGATGTCCCACCAAGGCTATTTTGGCATCGGGATGTTGCAGTTGGTATTGCTGTAGCCACTCTAACCATTCGGCGATCGCGCCATCGGGTTGTAAGGGCGTAAAAGTTTCCATCGTTTTAGCCAAACCTGCTTGCTGCAAAATTTCTGCGGTTTGAGCAGCGCGCACTAAAGGACTGGTTAAGAGTAGATCGAATTTTAAGCCGACACTTACTAAACGCTGTGCCACTTGAGCAGTTTTATCTCGACCCTTTTTTACCAGAGGACGCTGTTCATCATCGGCATAAGTTCCTTTTTCCCCAGCAATACCATGACGAATTAAATATGCTTCCATTTAAGGCAACTCAAATAACAACTACCCCTATATTAGACTTCTTGCACGAATCAAAAAAACTAGCTTACCAAGAGGGAAAAGGGTAAGGGCTTGCCCTAAAGGATGTTATACCCTTGTGGTACTAACTTCGTGTCGCACCGCATAGTTTGGTGGAAAAGCGCGAAGTTGCGTTGCGGGGGTTCCCCCCGTTGAGCAAACTTCGTAAGAAGGGAAAATATATTAGTCCGATATTCATGATAGAGGTCTATTAATCAACACCATCATAATGAGCTTAATCAGCAGCAATTACATTATCTTCAGGTTCAACTAAGCGCATTAGTTTTTGTTTGATCTGTCTGTCAAACACTTCCCATTTTAATTTGGTATATTCAGCATTATCGTTGAAGCCATTTAAGAAGCCGACAGGAATCTCGAAACCTCCCGCCATATGTCTACCACCACCAAAAAATCTGCCCTGGATATCTTTACCCAATGTTTCCTTAATAAATTCGTCGGGGTCTAAGGTCAGTTTAGTAGTCCGCAAAGAACCAATTACCAGCTCATTATCATCGTCCTCGTTATGGACAATACCGTAGACTACAGCGGTATGAATATCCTCTTCCGTTACTAGAAAATCTGCTGCTTGGGGAATGGCATCGCGATCATCATAGCGTAAATAACCGACTCCAGAAATCGAGAAATTCTTCTTGGTCACGCAATTGCGTAAAGCTCGTTCAATTACGTTCATAACTCGACGCGATCGCGCGGACTGTAATACGGCATTCAACAGCTGAGAATCGTAAAAACGACTTAAATAAGCAGCAGCAATAAAGTCTTCTTCCTTCGCCTGCATCAAACGATTAGTATCTGAACGCAAGCCATGCATTAACGCGGTAGCACACTTAACGTGGTTTTCGTTACTAGAGTCAAATTCCAGCATTCCTGACTGGATATATTGCGTCAAAATGGTGGCGGTAGCTCTAGTTTGCGGGCGCAGATCGACAAATTCGGCTTTAATTTCTCCCTGTTTACTATGATGATCGACTACCACCAGCAGGGGTATACCTGCTGCTTCTACCACCGCATAAAGCTGACTATTTGTTCCCTGACTATCGATTAACACACAGCCTTGATAAACCGATAAATCTTGTTCTTGTAAGGCAGTATGAATATATTTAGTGGCAGGTAACCCAGTCAATCTAACCAAAGTAATATTCTCTTGGTGAGACAAAGTGCCTCCATAGACAATATCGCAGCTAATGTCATAATTGGCAGCAATAAGTTGATATGCCCAGGCGCTAGACAAGGCATCAGGGTCAGGAAAATCCTGAATTACGATAATTTGCCTTTCTCCTCGATGCTGCTCTAAAACCTTGGTCAACTGATGAACTATCTTAACTAAATCGCTATCCTTTTTCTCTTTACCAAATTTATTACCCTCGACAGCTTCAAACTGTTTTTTTGGCGTAGTTTTATGGGCTAAACGATGTTCTAGAGAAGTGTTTAGGTTAGATGACATATGTAGACTATGATGGGTAATATTAAATTACCGAGTAAGAGAATAAGTATACTAATTTTTATTTAGAATTTCGAGTTTATCACCAACCAATGTCTTCTGTAACGCTCTGCTAGATGAAACTAAATTAAATGCCGATTACGTATTTTTTCCACTCTTGATTAGAGTTGCCCTGAGTGTATTTTATTAGCTCAAAATGCAGACTACTATAAGGGCGACGGGGTTTAGTTTGCAGCGACATTTCCGCTTCTTTAGGAGTACGATTACCTTTTTTTACATTACACCTAACACAGGCTGCTACGAGGTTTTCCCAGGTATCTCCACCACCACGCGATCGCGGAATTACATGATCGATTGTTAATTGATCGCCTTTTGCTTTACAATACTGACAAGTGTTGGTATCTCGTTCCAAAACATTACGACGAGTCAGCGGAATTTCTTTATAGGGTACTCTTACATAATATCTTAAACGGATTACTGTTGGTAGAGGGAAGCCACTATAAACAAACTCACCTCGATGTTCCAGCTGTTCTGCTTTACCTTTAATCAGTAACACCACTGCTCGGCGCCAACTAGTGATATTAAGGGGTTCATAGGAAGCATTCAGTACTAAAACCTTACCCATAGTAAAGACTTATCATTATTTACAAGGAATGGTAACACACAGGAACTAGTTGATGTAACTTTAAAGCAGCTTGTTTTGGCTTGGTGCTTAAGGAATCGAAAAACTATACTTTTATGAGCTTCTTGACTTTATCTATTTCTAGACTAATATTTGTCAATAATATTAGCTAATTCTGGATCATAAATGTTGGATATGGTGAGTTGGCAGCAGCAAAAGCCCCAAAAATTGCCTCAAGACCCATTATCTCGGTTGGTAAATCGTCAACGCGCTTGGGTTGAGGTCGATCTAGATGCTCTAGCTCATAATGTTCTGACTCTCAAATCTTGGCTCAATCCGCAAACCAAATTGATGGCGGTAGTTAAAGCCGATGCCTATGGACATGGTGCAGTTACTGTTGCCCAAACCGCTTTGACTCATGGTGCAGATAGTTTAGCGATCGCCACTTTAGCAGAAGGAGTCGAATTACGTAACTCAGGAATTACCGCACCGATGCTAATTTTGGGCGCGATTAATGCCGTGGAAGATATTCAAGCGGTGGCTGCTTGGGATTTGGAAGTCACAATTTGTAATTCTGAACAAGCAGTGGTTTTTCAGCACACTTTGGCTAGATTAGGTAAGTCACTAGCAGTTCATCTCAAGCTAGATACTGGCATGTCTCGTCTGGGAACCAATTGGCAGTCGGCTGTCGCTTTTGTAACTTTGGTTAAAAGTTTGCCTAATTTAAAGATTGCCAGTGTCTATTCACACTTTTCGACGGCTGATGAAAGCGATCGTCAGATCATGGATTTACAACATCAGCGTTTTCAAACAGCGATCGCTCAATTAAAAACTGTTGGATTCAACCCACCTCAAATTCATCTGGCAAATTCTGCTGCAACTTTAAGCGATCGCTCCACTCATTACGACATGGTACGAGTTGGACTGGCTTTATATGGTTTATATCCTGCTGCTCATCTCAGTCAGGTACTCGAACTTAAGCCAGTATTACAGGTTAAAGCTAAAATTACCCAGGTAAAAACCATCCCCCCAGGAGAAGGAGTCAGCTATGGTCGCCAGTTTATTACTCAAGCAAAGACTAAAATAGCAGTGGTGGGGATTGGCTATGCTGATGGTGTCCCACGCAATTTATCCAATCGACTACAGGCGATCGTGGCGGGACAGTTAGCATCACAAATTGGCTCGATTACGATGGATCAGCTTATGCTGCGGGTAGATCATCTCCCTCATGTTCAAGCAGGAGATATTGTTACTTTAATTGGTCAACAAAATCAGTTCAAAATTACTGCCGACGATTGGGCAAACAAACTTAATACGATCTCGTGGGAAATTCTCTGTGGGTTTAAGCATCGTTTACCCAGGATCTTTGTCTGATACCATTTTTCCTTGAGGCTGTATTTAATTATATGTAGATAGATTGAATTCATTTGCTCTAGCGGAACGAAGGCGATCGCCGTTTTTGGCTAAATTTTTGAACTAAATGTTGAACTTGCTGAAATTGCTCACTGAAAAAACCTTTTATACCAACTTTCTATGAAAATGCACTAAATGAAATTTAACCCCTTTGCCCCAACAGCGCGATTATTCAAGGCGAAATGAATTCGCCGAATCTCGCGCTCAAACTAAGCGGGATAAACGTCTCTGCGTCTTTGCGACGCGAAGCTAGTGCTAAAGCACATTGTACCCTTGTGGTATACCGCTTCGCATATCCTTTAGGGCGCGAAATTTACAATCAAAATATTAAGTGCAACTTTAAGGAGAAATGGTATTAGTCTTTCAGCTTCACTGGTTAAATGGCTTCTTGCTACGGATTTACTTTATTAGTAGTGATAATTTGCTCTGAATTAAACTGAGTAAACATCCAAACTCGTAAATACAACAGTCCGCCTAAGATAGCTAAAAAAGCACATACCCCTAGAAGTTTTTCTAAAGGAATCTCTAGCACTCCTTCTACCACCACTTCCCGTAAAGCTGAAACCAAAGATACTTTTACTGCTGCGCCGACGGATATACGCTGTTCTTGAAGATAAATGATTAAGAGGCGAAATAACTCGACCAAAATCAGAATAAATAGGATATCAGCCGTAATTGCCTTAAAATTCAGCGGTTTGAGCAAAGACAAAAACATTTCGCCTAAACGAATCAGCATCACGCAAAATAAATCGATACATAGAGAAATAACAATAAAATCTTGAAATTTCTCTAAATTGTGGACAATTTTGTCTCTTTGAAACCAAAGCTGCCATTTCATAGTTTCAATCAGCAACGACTAAATTACTGACTGACAAAATCAGCATCAATCACTTCATCACCATCGCTATTTGATGAGGTACCTGCACGACTAGAACTATTGTTATTAGACCCGTCATTATTCGTATACATCGAGCTGCCAATCTGCATCATAGCTTGTTGTAACTCCTCGGTTAGAGACTTCAGGCGATCGTAATTGTCGTGTTGTATTGCTTGCCGTAGATTCTTAACCATGCCTTCAACTCGTTCTTTGTCGTTGGCGGACATTTTGTCACCAAAGTCTTTGAGTTGTTTTTCGGCTTGATATGCCAAGGAATCCGCATTATTTTTAAGATCTATTTTTTCTCGACGTTGACGATCTGCTTCGGCGTTAGTTTCCGCATCCTTGACCATCTGTTCTACTGTCTTTTCGTCCAGGGTAGAAGCGCCAGAAATTGTAATCGACTGTTCTTTCCCGCTGGCTTTATCTTTTGCCGATACAGAAAGAATACCGTTAGCATCAATATCAAACTTAACTTCTATTTGAGGTATCCCTCTAGGTGCGGGAGGAATACCATCAAGGCGAAATGTACCCAAGCTTTTATTATCGCTTGCCATTTCGCGTTCGCCCTGCAAGACGTGAATTTCAACATTTGTCTGTCCGTCAGCAGCAGTAGAAAATACTTCTGACTTCTCCACAGGAATAGTAGTATTGCGAGGAACAAGCTTGCTCATAACACCGCCTAATGTTTCAACACCCAAAGACAATGGCGTAACATCGAGTAATAAAATATCTTTAACATCACCTGCCAACACCCCAGCTTGAATTGCTGCACCAACAGCCACTACTTCATCTGGGTTTACTGCCTGGTTAGGCTCTTTACCAGTAATACGTTTTACTAAAGATTGGACGGCAGGAATACGTGTTGAACCACCAACTAAAACAACCTCGTCAATCTGGGAATTACTCAGACTAGCATCTTTTAAAGCCTGTTCTACGGGAATGCGACAGCGATCTAATAAATCAGAGCATAACTGTTCAAATTGCGATCGCGTTAGGGTCATATCTAGATGTTTTGGGCCATCTTGGGTAGCGGTAATAAAAGGTAAGTTGAGATTGGTTTGAGTCGCCCCTGATAGCTCCATTTTGGCTTTTTCGGCTGCTTCGGTTAGTCTTTGTAAAGCTTGTTTATCCTGACGCAGATCGATACCTTCGTTGCTTTTAAATTCAGCCGCTAACCAATCGACAATTTCTCGATCGAAGTCGTTACCACCAAGGTGAGTATCCCCTGCTGTGGCTTTAACTTCAAATACACCTTCTCCTACTTCTAGAATCGAAACATCAAACGTACCACCACCTAGATCGAATACTAGAATAGTTTCTTGGCTTTTTTTATCTAAGCCATAAGCTAATGCTGCTGCGGTTGGTTCGTTGATAATCCGCAGTATTTCTAAACCAGCAATTTTCCCAGCGTCTTTAGTTGCTTGTCTTTGGGAATCGTTAAAGTAGGCAGGAACAGTAACGACTGCCTGGGTTACTTTTTGCCCTAAATAACTACTAGCATCATCTGCTAGTTTACGCAGTACTTGAGCCGAAATTTCCTCGGGTGCAAACTGTTTATTTAATACGGGACACTTGATTTTAACGCTACCTTTACTATCTCTAACAACTTCATAAGAAACACTGCTGGTTTCATTCCTGACTTCATCATATCTGCGTCCAACAAAACGTTTAACAGAATAAAATGTATCCCTAGGGTTCATTACCCCCTGCCGTTTGGCAATTTGTCCGACCAACTGCTCGCCATTTTTATTGTATGCCACTACTGAAGGCGTAGTACGCTGTCCTTCGGCGTTAGCAATTACGGTGGGTTGTCCACCTTCTAATACAGCTATACAAGAGTTGGTTGTTCCTAAATCAATACCTACAACTTTTGCCATAATTTCATTTTTTTGAGTCTATGTACAGTAAGGGATTTAAACTGTTGAAAACTAATTAATTAAAATTAAGTGCAATAGAAAGGAAGCGAGTAACAAAAAATATTTTGCTCGTTACTCGCTCTCTACAATTTATCTACATTTTTTTGGCAATTACGGAGTAAAAGAATTAACTAGCTGAGACTTGCTCTGAATTAGTTTGTTGGCTATTATCCCAAGCATCTTGATTACCATATCCACCAGTTTCAGATGTGACAACAACCTTTTCGGTTGATGGTTCGCTGATAGAATTAGAACTAGTTTCCATTTGCGAATTTGAGTTTGATTGAGAAGATTCCGAGATGTTTTTACTGTCACGCGAGCCTAAGTTTACTTTGGTAACCTTATTTTCTTGCTTTTGTACTTTAGGTAATTCTAAAGTTAAAATACCGTCTTGATAATCTCCTTTGACTTGATTATTATCAATAGGAACAGGTAGGGGAATGGTACGACTAAAGCTACCATAACGGAATTCTGAACGTTTCATGCCATTTTTTTCTGACTTAGACTCAGATTTACGTTCACCAGTAATCATTACCGCATCTTTAGTCACCTGCACGTCTAAATCATTGGCGTTCATACCTGGTACTTCCACCTTGAGGTGTACTGCATCCTCTGTTTGTTCCATTTCTGCCAAAGGCATAAATGCTTGTCTCATTGAAGTCTGTTCGTTTGATGCCAAAGCTTCAAACATACGATTCATATCTCTTTGTAAAGCATCCATTTCATGAAAAGGTTGCCAACGAATTAAAGCCATAATCTTTTTCCTCCTAGATAATATTGTGTTTTGGATTGTGTTTTGTTTGATCGATGTCCTGAAACTAAAAGCACTCTCAAAAGCAGTTTGACAATTGTTCTGCGCACAGCAAAAGCCAATGAAAAAATAAAAAAGTGTCAAAGTGTCAAAATTTTTCTTTATTTGATCGAGCAGATTAGATACAGAACAAAACTAATATGCCGATACTTTACTTTGATGCTGCACAGATCTAGATTCAATAATGATCGAGCAAAAGGCATCCGAGAGCATCCGACACTAAATTCACCTAAATTAGTGCTAATTTAGTTTTGAAGACTTCAAAGAGTAGTAGCTAAAAACGCTACCTATAAAAAGCTAACTGTGTTTAGTGTCCCGATGAGTAAAAGTTATCTTTACATGAGACTAAAACCAAAGCTAATAAGCGTATATCAGATAGTTCAATGAACTCAATTATCGATTGGTTATCAAACTCATCTGGCTTATATGTAGAATTTATCAAGCAGAAATATTGATTAAATCTTTCTAAAGAGGGATAAAAGATAGTAATAATATTAATACTTTAGTTAGTTACTGATTTGGATTTTATTTGTTAAGTAAATCAACCAAAGTTGCATATTGATTTACCCTACTACCTATATGCGAAGCGGTATCCTTTAGGACTACCTACTACCTAATCTCAACCCATCAATTCAAACTTAACGATCTACTAGTTCATAGCAGGGAGAGTTTGAATTTTTGTGTTATTTCATTTTCTCCCTACTTATTCTTCACAAGTTTAAAGCTGTTCTAACTTACAATGCACCAGCATTAGCTAGACCCAAAATCATCCCTGCACCCAAAAGATGACCGAAACTAGTAGTACCTAATAAAGCAGGTAGTCCCATCCCACCAAATAAAGCGGGAGAAGGCAGTTGAGGGCCAGCATTCTTATATTTAATAGTGAATTTGCCAATAGCGATCGCCACAATATTACAGGCAATCATTACAAAAGCCACTTTAGGACTCCACGATACGGTATGAGGTGCAGTTGCAGCTAATAAAGTTAAATAAGTCATAGTATTTTTCTCCTAAATTTGGTAAATTTTGATTTTTTTCCTGAACTGATAATAAATTTATTTCTTTGGATAACAGAAGTATGAATCGATGTTGCAATATTTATTAATCTAGTTAAGTTTTATATACAAAAATATCTTTATGCAGATTCCCTTTGTCTTGTTGGTTTATCTTGAGGAAGATTCTCTATGAGATATATATGAGATATACAAGGGGCTGTGGCTCAGTTGGATAGAGCAAGTGCCTCCTGAAGCATCGGGCATGATGGGGGAAACTTCATTAATGAATGTGGTCAAATTCAGGGAAGCCTAAAGTTGTTGACAAGTTAGTTTACAACCAAGGTAATCTTGAGCCAAGCTTTATAGTTCCTGGTAAAGAAGGTGCAGAGACTGGTTGCAGGTATACAAACAGGGAACAGTGTATTTTTAAGTCTAGTTACTAGAACTGTCTGCAACATAACGGCCACCACCTAAAGGTATTTTGCCCATGGTGAAGGGATAGTCCAGAGAGTAGGGAAACCTACACTAATCTGAAGCGCTAGGTCGCCAGTTCAAATCTGGCCAGTCCCGTTATCTCATTTTCTTTAACCTCAGGCAAGATCGAAAATCAAACTAGTCCTTAAAATTTTATTGCGTAGATGTGATGTGAGTGGCAAAAAAATATACACTTCACTTACATAGGAAAAAAGTTTTTAATCGCAATAATAATAATATTTATGGCTTATTACTGGTTCAAAGCATTTCACCTGATTGGGATTGTAGTCTGGTTTGCAGGGTTGTTTTATTTAGTCAGGTTGTTTGTTTATCATGCAGAAGCACAACAAGAACCCGAACCAGCCCGTAGCATCCTGAAGAAGCAATATGGCATTATGGAGCAACGTCTCTATAGCATTATTACTACTCCTGGGATGATTTTAACGGTAGCAATGGCAATTGGTTTAATTTCTACCGAACCAGAAATCTTAAAATCAACTTGGCTACATATTAAGTTAGCTTTTGTTATTTTGTTGATTGGCTACCATCACTACTGTAAGCGGATCATGAACAAGCTAGCTGCGGACGAATGTCAGTGGACAGGACAGCAGTTTAGAGCCTTAAATGAAGCGCCGACAATTTTACTGGTGTTAATTGTGCTTTTGGCTGTATTTAAAAATAGTTTACCTCTTGATGCTGCAACGTGGCTGGTAGCTGCTTTGGTGATCACCATGGTGGCGAGTATCCAACTGTATGCCAAAAAACGTCGTAAAGACAAAGAAAAGCAAGCTCAACTCGAACAACAGCCCGAATTTGCTTCTTCCGTAGGAGAATAATCTTCAAAACCTAAAAACATAGCATTCTGTACGCCATATTTTCAATCGGCAACCCGATCAATGTATTTAAAAAGCTTGCGTCTGCGATCGTTTCGGAATTATGTCGATCGCCAGATTGAATTTACGGCACAGAAGACGATCTTAGTAGGCAATAATGCTCAAGGAAAATCTAATCTGTTAGAAGCGGTTGAGTTACTAGCATCCCTCAAGAGTCATCGTACGAGTCGCGATCGCGAATTGGTTTTAGATTCTGCCACGACAGGACAGATCGACGCAACCGTTGAACGAGCTTATGGCACTAGTGAATTAAAAGTCGTGTTTCGTAAGCAGGGAAGGCGTACCGTAGCGGTAAACCAAGAAAATTTACGCCGTCAGCTAGACTTTTTGGGGGTGCTGAATGCAGTCCAGTTTTCTAGTCTAGATTTAGATCTGGTTCGGGGTGCGCCAGATGCTCGGCGTAGTTGGTTAGATGGCTTGTTAATTCAATTAGAGCCTGTTTATTCCAGCATTTTACAGCAGTATAACCAGGTGCTAAAACAGCGTAATGCCTTACTGAAAAAGATTCGTGCGGTCAAGCAAGAAAACGAGTCGATAGAGCTAGCGACATTTGAACCACAGCTAAGATTATGGGATGAACAGCTAGCAGCAGCAGGTTCGAGGGTGGCACGCCGACGCGCTAGAGTGATAGCTAGACTTGCTCCCATTGCCGAATTTTGGCACAAGCGTATTAGTGGCGAAACAGAACGTCTAGAGGTTAATTATCTGCCTAACGTTAAGTGGTTAGAAGATGACCCCATAATTGTGCAGCAGGCTTTTCTCGCCAAGATTAAAGAACGCCGTATGGTGGAGCAATATCAGGGTAAAACAATGGTGGGGACGCACCGCGACGAAATCGAGTTGGTCATTAATCAAACCCCTGCTCGTTACTATGGCTCTCAAGGACAACAACGCACCCTCGTATTAGCCTTAAAACTAGCGGAATTAAAGCTGATTGAAGAAGTAGTAGGAGAACCACCTTTACTGCTGTTAGACGACGTATTAGCCGAACTAGATCCCAATCGCCAAAAACAACTATTAGAAGTAATCGGCGATCGCTTTCAAACCATGATCACTACTACCCATATCGACACTTTCAATCACGACTGGATTAAAGATTCCCAAATCCTCGCAGTAGAAGCAGGAAAGATCAGTGAGGTTTTATGGCATTAGAGGATATCTAAAAAGTCTAATTGCTACGTTTCCAGTGGGTAGCTCCCCCTAAATCCCCCTTGTTAAGGGGAACTTTGATTCCGATTCCCCTCTTGTTAAGGGGGACTTTGATTCCGATTCCCCTCTTGTTAAGGGGGACTTTGATTCCGATTCCCCTCTTGTTAAGGGGGACTTTGATTCCGATTCCCCCCTTGTTAAGGGGGGCTAGGGGGGATCTGATAGGGTCTAAGTATAACAGAATTGAGTTCTCAGACATTCTCTTAAGCTTAAACAGATTAAGTATCTGAGTAAAATTCATAGCAATAGTCAAAAAATCCATAATTAAAAATACACATAACAATAATTAATGTCTCATTTAAAAATTAGCTTGAGTAATAATTTTGCTAGTTTATTGCTTTAGATAGATGAAGTTTTAATAGAATCCAGCCTATCGTAATTGGTAACAATAAATACAGAAAACTGAGTAAGCTAATTTAGGTAAATACTAGAAAAAATAAGCTAGTAGACACAAAAAAATTAGAGTGAGCAGAAATATTTTGACAGCAACTAGTCAAAAATAATTATTGTCTAGCTAGCAATTTTTTGTGCTTAATTCTTGCTCAAGATTATTAACCAATAGTAAATATCAGGAGCTACATTTATGATCAAAAGTTTAAGTAATATTCGCCGCTTTTTAATTACAACCTTAGTAATTTTAATAGTTGCAACTACTACAGCTTGTTCTTCTAGTTCAACTGCTACTGTTCCTAATCCAACAATAAATAAAACTCAAGCTTATTCACAGTTAGAGACAGGAAATAGCCTTGCGGGACAAAAATTTGGTGATTGGGTAATTAGTACTAGCCAAGGATTAGTTAAGGATGCTTATGTAAGGGACAACAATAAGTTAGGCATAGTGATTTCTGAACAGGTTAAACCAACAGAAGTTAAAACATTAGCTAAAGCTTTAACTAAAGGTTTTCATCAGAATTTCCCCAATCAAGATCTAACTGTTTTGATGTATGCACCAGATAAAGAAAGAGTTTTGACTGCTAAATATAATGCGCGTTCCAATAATATCGAATATCAAGGATAGTCGAAAGCTAAATCGCATGTAGTCAGAATTTATCAGAATTTAATAACTTAGGAGCAATAATTATGTCCAGTAGTGACCAGTATAAAAAACAAGTTATGAATGACCTTGCTGGTGGTAAGGTTGAATCTCTGGATAATTCAGAGATAAATGAAGATAGTTACGATAACTTTGATGATTTTGCTAATCGTTCTAGCAGACAAGAAAGACACGGTTTGTTCCGTAATGCTTTTCATCACGAAAACGTTTCGCCACAACAAATGGAACCTGAGTTGCAAAAGGCGATCGCACAAATTAAGCCGAATGAAAGAGATGATGTAGCTAGAGAGTTTTTAAAACACCTCGACAAAAGAGGACTTAAGGAAAGAGATGTAGCAAGTCAACTGGGTTTATCTACTCATCATGCGAGTCGGATGAACGCTGATGATGTGAGTAAACTGGCTAACTTTACCTATCATTCTCATCCTGACATTTTCCAAGAAGTAATGGCAGATCAGCCTGCTTTAATTAAATTCTTGAGTAATCCTGTTGTGGGTGCAGCCTTGGGTGCAGTTGCATCTAAATGGTTACGTCGTTAATGCTATTGGTAACATGATAATTTATCGGTAATAACTTTAAGAGTGCTAGCGATCGCCAGCGCTTTTTTTTGCCAAAAACCTTCTAGATCTAATAAGAAATATTTTAATGTTTACTATAGATGGGGAAGTAGCGAAATAGAGGAAATTAATTTGTATCATTATTTTTTGGATTTTATACACATCCCTAGGTAAAAACGTTAGGACATCTTTGAAATACTACTTCCTATTTCCTATTTCTTATTTCCTACTTACGAGCCGATTACTATAATAATGTCTTAATCTAATTTTGTACGGCTATAATTTGCCAGATAACAGTAAGCTTGATATATGGCGTTCGTAGCAAAAAATCAATGGCAACTATCAACGATAATTATCTCAAACTTAAAGCAGGATATCTGTTTCCTGAAATTGCACGGCGAGTTAGTGCTTTTGCAGCCGAAAATCCTGATGCATCAATTATTAAGCTGGGGATTGGGGATGTCACCGAACCCTTGCCTGCTGCCTGTCGCGATGCAATCATTGAAGCGACTAAAGAAATGGGCGATCGCCAAACCTTTAAAGGTTATGGCCCAGAACAGGGATATCTTTGGTTAAGAGAGAAAATTGCCCAACAAGACTTTCAATCCCGTGGTTGCGACATAGATGCGTCGGAAATCTTCATTTCAGATGGTTCTAAGTGTGATTGTGGCAATATCCTCGATATTTTTGGCAATGATAATAAGATTGCCGTAACCGATCCTGTTTATCCCGTGTATGTTGATACTAACGTCATGGCTGGACATACAGGAGAAGCTCAAGATGGTAAATATGAGGGTTTGGTTTACCTTCCCATCAGTGCTGAAAATAACTTCACGGCTGAAATTCCTCGCGAAAAAGTAGACCTAATTTATCTTTGTTTCCCTAATAATCCTACAGGAGCAACGGCCACCAGAGAACATCTTCAAGCTTGGGTAGATTATGCCAAGCAACACGGCTCATTAATTCTGTTTGATGCAGCTTATGAAGCCTTTATCACCGATCCCGATTTACCTCACTCAATTTATGAGATTGAAGGAGCAAAAGACTGTGCGATCGAGTTTCGTTCTTTCTCCAAAAATGCTGGCTTTACGGGGACTCGTTGCGCCTTTACCGTAGTTCCTCAAAACTTGCTCGGTACAGCAAAAGACGGTTCTGAGGTCAAAATTTGGCAATTGTGGAATCGTCGTCAATGTACTAAGTTTAACGGCGTATCTTACATCGTTCAGCGGGGTGCAGAGGCAGTCTATTCTGAAGCTGGGCAAGCGCAAATTAAGGAATTAGTCAGCTTTTATCTCGAAAACGCTAGAATCATCCGCGAACAGCTAACCGCAGCAGGAATTGAAGTATACGGCGGAACAAATGCTCCCTATGTTTGGGTTAAAACACCCAACGGCTTATCTAGCTGGGACTTTTTCGATAAATTACTCTTGAACTGTAACGTGGTAGGCACTCCAGGATCTGGTTTTGGTGCAGCAGGGGAAGGTTATTTCCGCATCTCGGCATTTAACAGTCGGGACAATGTTAACGAGGCAATGAAACGAATTACCGAGAAGTTTCAAGCTTAGTTAATTAGCCAAGGTTAAACATGGCGATCGCATTTTATAATTTAAACTATTTAAACAATAGTGCGATTAGGCTCCGCCTACGCTTCGCGATCGCTTAACTAGATAAATATTAATAAAGTAGATAATCTCAGATCATTTGACCTATCGTTTAGTCATTAATTCGGCACAAATCCAACAAGAGCAAATCATTTTAGATGCTCAACAGTTGCATTATCTCTTGCGAGTGTTACGACTGGGTAATGGCGATCGCTTTCTGGCATTAGATGGTGTGGGTAATGCTTGGTTAGCGGAAATTACAGAATCCTCAGCACAGATTATTGAATCAGTTGAAATCAAAACCGAGTTGCCTTCTACACTAAGTCTGATTACGGCTTTACCCAAAGGTAGCGGTTACGAACAGGTGATCCGTTGCTGTACAGAATTGGGTGTCAGTAACTTTATCCCTGTAATTAGCGATCGCACTCTCCTCAAGCCTAACCCCAACAAAGTTCAACGTTGGCGCAAAATTGCTACCGAAGCAGCCGAACAATCAGAAAGACAGATCGTACCGCAAATATTAGAACCCGTAACCTATATCTCGGCAATAGAACAAGTTAAAGCAACTCAGAATAAATATATCTGCGTGGCGCGGGGAGATATACCAACTCTCTGGAGTAGTCTACAGCAACAAACCCCAGCGGAAATAATTATTGCTACAGGTTGCGAGGGAGGCTGGACAGATGTAGAAGTCGCAAAAGCGATCGCTTTGGGTTTCCAACCTGTATCTTTAGGCAAGCGTATTCTGCGGGCAATTACTGCGCCAATTGTAGTTAGTTCAATAGTTACAGCAATTTTAGAATCAAAGACAGATTAGTTAGAGTTTGATTTTACAGCGAATTTCAGTTCCCCATTACCCAACTTTTGCGCCTGCGGGATTGATAGCCAGCGATCGCACTTGAGATTCAATGTCCATCTTATTCCAGGCTACCGTCATTGATTTAACTACCTGTTCTACTCGTTCAGGATTAGCTAGAGCCAGTAAAGTCGGGCCTGCGCCACTAATTACCAGACCATATGCCCCAGAAGCAATAGCAGCCTGTTCTACTTGCTGATAGCCCGTAATTAGTTTTTGGCGGTAGGGTTGATGTAATTGATCGGCTAAGGCAGTTTTGAGCCAGGCAGGGTTGTTAGTTTCTAAGGCTCTAATTAATAGTCCCATGCGAGAAATATTAAAAATGGCATCACTGCGACTATATTCTGTGGGTAATACCTCACGCGCTTCTCTAGTAGATAATTCAAAATTAGGAATAGCCACAATGGGAATAATATCTTGATGCCAAGGAATTTGACTAATTTGCCATTCTCCTCGATCTTCCACCGATAGCAGACAGTTACCCAGTAAAGCGGGAACTACATTATCTGGATGACCTTCAATGGCGATCGCCATTTGCATAATTTCCTTTTGACTGAGGGGATTTCCCGCTAGGCTATTTGCCCCCAATAAACCGCCGACAATTGCTGTGGCAGAACTACCCAAACCCCGTGACAGGGGAACTCCTAGCTTAATAGTAATTTCTAGATGAGGTGGTGTTTGTTGAATGTGTTGATAGAACTGAAGTAAAGAACGATAGATTAGATTATTGTCACCCAATCCTACTTTATGGGCCTCTTCTCCTTCAACGATAATCTTTAATTTAGTATCACTATCAACCACCACAAATTGAAACTCATTTGCCATAGTTAAAGCTGCACCCAGACAATCAAAGCCAACTCCAATATTTGCTGTGGTCGCAGGGACACTAACGGTAACCTGATTCATATCTTATAGTTTGATGTTAATAGTGTAATGTATCTCAGTGAGCCTAGAACTTACAGCTTACAGCTTATAGCTTACAGCTTATTTAATGAAATTCGATTACCAAAGTATTAAACATAGCTGCCCAATCTCATTAATGGATCGCTATTTAGTTCAGCAATTAAGCTGGTTTTTTCTTTTTAGCGTCAGTTTATTAACTGCTTTAGGAGTCGCTATTGGTACAGTTGCCGATCTATCCCATAAAGTTAGTGAATATCATCTACCGATACCGATTGCCCTGGCGATCTTTGGTCTGAAGATTCCTGAGTATGCTGCTTATGCTTTAGCAATTTCGATGCTTTTAACCAGCTTGAGCATCTATGGTCGATTAAATAGCGATCGCGAATTAACCGCCCTGTTTAGTTTTGGTATTAGCATCTATCGAGTTATTTTACCTGCCTTCTTATTTAGTTTGATCGTTACTGGAATTACATTTCTCCTCAATGAACTAATTGTTCCTGCTGCTAACTATCAAGCAAATTTACTCCAGAATCCTTACATTATCAAGACAGAATTAAATCTACAACATCAAAACATCTACTATGCCGAATATGCATCAGGTTTGAATGGGACTAAAAAAGTCCAGCGAATCTACTTTGCCGAACAATATAAGCAACCGAGGTTAATTAACGTAACTATTCTCAGTTTTAGCCAAGAATATCTAGACCAGATGATTACCGCCCAATCGGCTCAATGGAATCAGCAACAGCAGACTTGGAATTTAGCTCAAGGAGCGATCGCTCGCTTTGATCGCAAAGCCAAAATCAATAATAAGGAAAAATTTACCGCCAAACAACTGTCTTTCCCAAAAACTTTTTTCCAGATTGTCAATCAAGGACGCAGTACTGAAGATATGAACATCCACCAAGCGAAAGAATATTTGAACTTGATCGAAGATAGTGGAGAACCAACCAAGATTGCTCAGTTTACCGTACGAATACAGCAAAAATATGCCTTTCCCTTTATCTGTGTGGTCTTTGCCTCAATCGGTTCAGCCATAGGAATCAAATACTTTGAGCTAAATCGTGCCAGAAGTTTTGCCTTGTGTGTAGGAATTGTTTTTGCTTATTACTGCTTAGGATTTGCCTTGGGTTCATTAGGAATTACAGGTGTGATTCCTCCTTGGTTAGCTGCTTGGTTGCCAAATTTTATCGGTTTCGGTGTAGCAGGCTACTTGCTGATAGCTGATATAGCCGTACAAAGTTAGATTAGGACATTAATAGTAATCGACTCGTAAATAGGAAATAGGAAGTAGGAAATAGCGCGAAATTCCGTTGCCCTAAAGGACTAGCTTCGCGTCGCGCGGGGAACCCGCGTTGTCCTAAAGGATACACCTTCGGATAAGGAAATTTCGTAAGACGGAAGTAGGATTTCAAAAATGTCCTAACGTTTTTACGTATGGCTATAGTTCATCGTAGGGGCAAACGCCCTAAAGGATTTCCTTCAGAGTCAGCCCCTTGAAAACCTGACCGTTTCCGCCTTACTTAAGTAAATAGCTAAAAGCTAAAAGCTAATAGCTAGGGCAAAGCCCTTTACCATATGTTTTTTAGGGGAATTGACTATCGTTTACATAGTTGCCAGGATTATTTTTGCCAAGCAACTTTAACTGTCTTGGGTTGACCAATATTACCGTGGACGATAATACCTCGCTGGTTAGCGTTTAAATGGCGCACAATTTTATAAACGGTTTCCACTTCGTCTTTAATTTGAGCCTTGGCTGCTAATTCATCAAGAGACAGAGGGGTATCAGTTTGTTTGAGGGTATCTACGACTTTTTTCTGAATATCTAACACCGTCGCTGCTGCTTTTTTTCCCGCTTCAACTCCTGGCTGGTGATAGGCGTTGATATTCACCAAAGAAGCATAGATACTAACTCCCCGTTCATAAAGGGCAATTAAAGCACCAACAATGCGCTCGTTGACCTTGGGTATGGTAATGGTAATTGAATCGCGCTGTTTGTCGTTCAGGGCTGTCCGAGTACCCAATAAAAATCCTTTGAGGTAGTCCCCAGAAGTAGTACCTGGTTCAATTTCCACATATTCACCAGAGCGATCTTCTAAGACTTCGATAAAGGTGAGGAAAAAGTTATTGACTCCTTCTCTTAGCTGCTGAACATAAGCGTGTTGGTCGGTTGAACCTTTATTACCATAGACCGCAATCCCCTGATTGACCACCTTGCCATCTAGATCCATCTCCTTACCCAAGGATTCCATAATTAGCTGCTGGAGATAGCGACTAAATAGCAAGAGACTGTCTTTATAGGGCAGAATTACCATATCTTTTTCGCCCCTACCGTGTCCTGCACAGTACCAAGCCATCGCTAGTAGTGCTGCGGGGTTATCCTTAAGGCTAGGCTTACGAGTCAACGCATCCATTGCCTTTGCCCCTTCCAACATCGCCTTGATGTCAATTCCCTGTAAGGCAGCAGCGACTAAACCTACGGGAGATAATTCCGAAGTCCGTCCCCCAACCCAGTCACGCATGGGGAAAATAGCTAGCCAGCCTTCACGTTCAGCGATCGCCTCTAATTTACTACTTTTTCCCGTAATTGCAAAAGCATGAGCAGCGAAATCGAGGTTGTGGTCAGCATAAACTTTCTTAACCTCCAGCATCCCATTCCGAGTTTCTGGTGTGCCACCAGACTTAGAAATCACCGAGACTAAAGTGGTGGAAAGGCGATCGCCAATCTCGGCAATTACTCGATCGATTCCCGCAGGATCGGTATTATCAATAAAATGAATCCTCAAGGGAGGTTCATGAGGCGCTAAAGCCTGAGCCACAAACTGAGGGCCCAAAGCCGAACCACCAATCCCAATCGAAAGAATATCGGTGAACTTAGCACTATTGGGAGGATGAATTTCTCCACTATGTATTTTTTGTTGAAAATCGATCACGCTATTATTGGTGTCGATAATATCTTGTCTTAGTTCAGGAGTCGGTGCTAGTTCAGGATCTCGTAACCAATAGTGACCAACCATGCGGTTTTCATCAGGATTAGCGATCGCCCCAGCTTCTAAAGCTGCAATATCTTCAAATGCCCTGTCAAACTTAGGTTGTAATTGTTCGATCTCGGCTGCATCAAAGCTAATGCGACTAATATCTAAATAGAAGCCTAAATCTTCATTAAAATAAAGCCAGTCTTGATAGCGTTGCCAAAGTGCTAGATTGTCCATAAATATTTCTCAGCGCGAATATCTGTAAGTTTAGTCGAAGCCCCCTCTGCTTTAAAATTTGTTTTAGATTTTCTCTATGTCAATTTAGATAAATAGGTAAAAAAATCTTAAATTTCGTACCTTTACTCCGACAATTACACAAATAGATTTTGACTATTAATTGTGTTGAAGAAAAAGACCACTAATAGTTTCAACATTGGTTAACATGGCATCGCCAATAAACTTTATGCTTTCAAGCGATCGCTCTCCTGCTTGGTCATTTCCTGCACCGCAAGCATCAGTCACCATAACTGGGATATAACCGCGATCTGAACCATGACGTATGGTTGGTTCTATTCCTATTTCTGTGGCTATTCCCACAATGGCAAAAGAGTTAATCCCGCAATCTTTCAAAGCAAGATCGAGAAATGTGCCTTCAAATGCTGACATAGTAATTTTGTCGAAGATCACCTCTGAGGGAAGGGGGGATAATTCTGGAATTAATTGAAAACCATCGGCATCTCGCAAAAACCAAGGTTTGACTTCGCTTACTTTATTGGTTCGTTGCCACATCATTGCCTGACGCAGTTGAAAAACTCCTGCTGCTTCTTTGGGTAAAGATAAATGACGACTAAAAAAAACGCGAAATCCTCCCTTTCGGGCTGCTTCTAATACTTGTAATGTTTGTTTAGTAATATACTCTCCTTTCTCTTTGGGCAACTGATTAATAATGCCAACCTGCAAATCGTAAACTAACAGTGCCATGCGTTCTGGATGACATATTTCTGCTAAAGTTTGAGGTATTTCTAGTCCGTAAGCTTTTTCCACTGAAATATTTACTCCCTTAAATTAAAAATTTTACGTCGGTCTATCTGCATAGTTTGGTTGTTTAGCTTAATTAAAGCTTAGGGGACTGTAACGATAATCTTGCCGTTTTGTTGATTAGATTCCATATAACGATGAGCATCAGCGATTTGTTCTAGGGGAAAGCTGCGATCTAAAATTGGGACGAGTTTGCCAGATTCTAAACCATCATAGATATATTGTTTGGCTTTTTCTAGCTTGACTGGATCACCAGCAATTTCAAATAAAGTATAGCCTTGGACTTTTAGACCTTTTTGTAATGCAGGAAATAGCGGAAAAGGTGTTGTTTCCATACTTAAAGCACCATACTCAAAAATTGTTGCCCCTCTGGCTGCTGCATTGGCGAGAGTTTCAATATAAGAACCAGCTACAGGATCGAAAATGATATTTGCTCCCTGTCCGTTGGTAAATTCCATAACCTTGGCAGGTAAATCTTCCTCATTGGTAACAATTACATAATCTGCGCCATTATCTAACAGCGTTTGTTTTTTATTCGCTCCTCTGGTGGTAGCGATCGCAGTTGCACCTTGAGCTTTAGTTATTTGAATAGCTGCATTACCCACACTGCTACTAGCTGCTGGAATTAGGACAAAATCCCCCGATTTTACCTGTCCATATTCAATCAATGCTCCGTAAGCTGTAATATATTGCATCCAGATCGCCGTTCCCTCTTGAGGTGATAACTTGTCAGGATATTTAGCAACCATCGCTACAGGAGCGAGCGCACTTTCCCCATAGACACCATAATTTTTCATCGAAAAACCAGGAATAGTCGAGACGCGATCGCCAATCTTAAATTCAGTTACTCCTTCCCCTACTGCATCAATAACCCCTGCTGCTTCATAACCCAGAGTCGAGGGAAAACTATCTGGTTCTTCTAAATATGCTCCCTGGCGAAACATAACTTCTGCTCTATTTAAGCCGATCGCTTCGACTTTTAAGCGCACTTCTCCTTTTCCTGGTTCAGTTATGGGTAATTCTTCTAGCTGAAGTACATCAGCGTCGCCAAATTGATGAAAACGAACGATTTTTACCATGATTTAAGTTCCTTACAACATTAATAGTTTGATGTTAGCTTTGAGCGAAAAGTGAAGCGTAGGCTGTATTTTGATCTCCGTATAAAATAAAATTTATCGCTTTAAAATCTTTGAATTAGACCCACACCAACTATCAATAAAGTGGATGACCGAGATTCCTTGCTAATTGAGCATTGATTCCAGCTTGAGTTGGTAGAAGTCCTCCAGCAATTACAGCAAGGAGTACAAGCAACAATTTCATTAATTTAACCTGGATGAGAGTTTATAATTCTTGGTTAGCTGGACGTACTACAATTTCGTTCACTGCGACTTCTTTGGGTTGAGCGATCGCATAACGTACTGCATTACTGATAGCGGTTGGTGGAATAAAACTAACCTCGCTAAAATTGCTGACAATTTTAGCTATAAAGTCAATGATTTTGACCATAATTAAATTTTTCTCGCTGCTTGACAAAGTTTTATTTGATTTTACTAAAGTACTCGAAAGACTTTACCGCTTAGTAAGCCTTCAACACTTTTACTAAAAGCTAGAGCAACTCTTGATACTGCAACTGGTTCGTGTCCGCGAAAAAAATTACCATAGCTATCCATTGATTCCAAAACAACACCAGGACTAACTGAATTGATCCTAATTCCTCTGGGTAATTCAATGGCAGCACCAATTACGAAACCATCAATAGCAGCATTAACCATACTGGCAGAAGAACCATATTTAATTGGATCGTGACTGAGTACACCACTAGTTAAGGTAAAAGAACCTGCCTCATTAATATATTTTTTGCCAATTAAAACTAAGTTAACTTGCCCCATCAACTTGTCTTTAATGCCAAGATAATAATCTTGTTCGCTCATCTGGTTAAAGTCGCCAAAATGAACATTTCCCGTAGTTGCCACTAAAGCATCAAAATCACCAATAGTTTCATACATCTTGGTAATCGACTCAGTGGAGGTAATATCAACATTGACATCACCACTTTGGCGACCAACTTTAACAATTTCGTGTCTAGGGGAGAGTTCCTGGACAACAGCCTGACCAATTGTACCGCTAGCACCGATAATTACTATTTTCATGATGATTTTTTGGTTTTATCTTGCTCGATCTTGCAAATGCCTATTTACACCCTAATAAAAGTGATAATATTAGTCAAACAAATATCGTAGATAATAACTATCGATACTATCGATTTTACAAGTTTGATTTGTGAATATTGACTATACTAATCTCCGTAAACTCGATCTCAATTTGTTAATCGCCTTAGATGTTCTAATTGCAGAAGTCAGCGTCACAAAGGCAGCCCAAAAGCTGAACATGAGTCAATCGGCAATGAGTCATGCTTTGAAAAGATTACGAATTATTTTGCATGATGATATTTTGATTCGGACTTCTAGAGAGATGGAAGTTACTCCCTATGCTCGACAAATAAGCGATCGCGTTCGGCAAATTTTGAGCGACATTGAATCAACTCTATTTTCTCAAACAACTTTTAACCCTGCTACTACCCAGTCAACTTTTAGCATTGCTGCTAGCGATTATGTTGAAACTACCATCGGTATTAATTTAATCCAACAACTCACTACTCAAGCACCAGGTATTCGTATTCGGATTACTAATTTGAATAAAGAAACTGTGATGGATGCCATAGACGATAACCGCATCGATTTATTTATTGGTGCTAAATTACCTCTTAAAAGTTGGCACGTCGAGCAAAATTTATATCGAGAAGAGTTTATCTGCGTGTTTAAAAGCGATGATGCTTTGACAGAGTTATCTATGGAAGATTATATTAGGCGATCGCATCTTTTAGTTTCCATGCGGGATGACTTTCAAGGAGCAGGAGATGAAATACTAGAACAACAACAGCAATCTCGACAAGTGATTTGGTCTACACCTCACTTTATGGCAATTCCTTTTCTGCTGGCTAATTCAGATTGTGTGGCTTTGCTACCTGGGCGTATGGCGCAACAGTGTGCCAAGGCAATGGACTTAACATTACTTCCCCCACCGATGATGATGGAAGGTTTTACCGTATCTATGATTTGGCATCAACGTAATACTAATCGTCCTCAACATCAATGGCTACGACAGCAGGTAATTGATGCTGTAAGCCATATTTAACTTAAAGCGATCTAGTCAAATTAAACTATAGGTAAAAAGATCTTAAATTTCGTACCTTTCCCCAAAGAGCTTTCGACGGTAATTTGACCATTATGGGCTTGAATAATTTGCTTGGCGATCGCCAGACCTAAGCCAAAACCCCCTGTTTCTCTGGAGCGGGCGATATCTACTCGATAAAAGCGATCGAAAATGCGGGGTAAATCGTCTGGAGGAATGCCAATACCATTATCCTCGATGGTAATAATTCCTTGACGAGATTTGATTGAAAGTGTCAGGCAAACTTTCCCGCCAGCAGGGGTATATTTATAGGCATTATTAATTAAGTTTTTCAGAGCCTGTTGTAAAAGTTCGCGATCGCCTCGAAAAACAACTGTTGAAGTAGATAGGTTACTAACAAAATTTAAGTTTTTCTCTTTAGCTAAAGTTTGAAATTCATTGCTCAAAGATTGCAAAAAACCGTGTAAATTTATCGCCTCTAAATCATCAGGATTTAGTCTCCCTTCATGACGGGCTAAAAATAATAAATTACTAATTAAGCTACTGGTTGACTTGGTAATTGTCACGATATTTTCCAATCTTTGACGGGGCTGATTAGAATCATCCGCAGGAGATAATAAACCGACTTGAGCATTACTTAAAATTGCCGAGATCGGGGCGCGTAATTCGTGGGAAGCATCAGCCGTAAAACGTTGTAATTGTTCGTAAGCTTTCTCAGTTGGTTTCATTGCTACTCCTCCCAAAAACCAACCCACTAAACCAGTCAAACCCAGAGTTAATGGTATACCTAAAGCTAAAAATAATTGAGTTTTTGCCAAATCTTTTTGAATCGAACACAGAGAATTAGCAACTTGTAAATAACCGATCGCCACCTGGTCATAATAAACTGGTAATGTTAATTGACGAACTAATTCTTGGCGATCGCTTGACTGACAATAGCGATCGCGATTAAGAGTTTGATATTTCGATATTGCTTGAAATTGTTGTCTTGTATTTTTGCCGATAAACTCCAGTAAATTTCCTTGGCGATCGTACCAACGAATGTAAGCTAGCTCTACTTCCATACCCAGAGGTAAAGCTTTCATGCCGTTAAGGGAAATATCTTCAATTTCAATTTGCCATTGTTCTTGCTGAAGCTGATATTGTGTTTTTGAAGTGACATATTTGCTTTGCATATATAATGCTTGATCGACAACGCGAATTTTCTCTCTCAACTGAATGTAGTAAAGAGTCAAAGCAAACAAAGCCAGAATACCACCCATCGAGATGGTAAACCAATAGGCAAGACGACGACGGCTATGATGGAACATTTTTTTTAAGCTGTAAGCTCTAAGCTGTAAGCTTTTTAAGTTTATTTTTACTACTTATTGTGGATTTAAGCGATAACCCATACCGTAGACTGTTTCTAACCAATCTTTAGCATTTACTACTTCTAAACGCTGTCTGAGTCTTCTTACCAAAGTTGTGACAGCGTTACTTTCTGGCTCGCTTCCCCAACTCCAAAGAGAGTTTTCAATTCGCTCACGAGATAAAATTTGGTGAGGATGGCGCATTAAATATTCCATAAGTTGAAATTCGCGCACCGATAATTGAATTGTTTCTTGGCTTCTGGCGATGGTAAAAGTGGTTAAATCTAATTGTAAGTCAGCAACATTAAGAATTTCACCCTGCCAAAATGGCGATCGCCGTCCTAAAGCTCTGACTCTAGCTAATAATTCTAATACATCGATCGGTTTCACTAAATAGTCATCTGCACCCGCATCCAAACCTTTTACTTTATCGGCAATAGTATCTTTGGCAGTTAACATTAATACTGGTGCTGTTTTTCCTTGATTTCGATACTGGCGACACAAATCGATGCCATTTATTTTTGGCAGCATCCAATCTAAAATTAAGAGATCGTATTCTTTGTCCTCCACTAACCAAATTGCGATTTCGCTATCTGCAATACCATCTACAATATGACCCGCTTGAGATAACGCTGTTTGTAAAGGTTCTAACTGTAGTAAATCGTCTTCTACAAGTAAAATAAGCATGGGTCAATCGCGATTGAGTACTTGTGTAATACTATTTTTTCTTGGGGTTGCCTTAGTATTTTAAGTTTAAATCTCGCGCAAAGACGCAAAGACGCAAAGGGGCTAAATTAAAGTTAGTGGATTGTTATAGAGAATTGGTATAACTTAAACTTCAACAATGAAAATTTGTCAAATTCTACAATATTTTGAATGCGTCGATTTCAATGGCTTCGTTTTTTAGGTTCTTTGGGTGTAGAATTTTGGCTACCTTTGCCTTTGATTGGACTGGGTTTTTGGCTAATAATTCAATTTATTACTACTCAAAATTTACGTCTTAGTAATTATAGCGATCGCCAATTAGAAGTTAACCAAAATCAACCATCTCCCTCTGGGCAAATTTTATCAATTAAAGTGAAAGTCGATCGCCAATCCAACTCCTCCCAAGTCAAAGTCAACCAAACTACCAGTGTTATTCAACAACAAGAATTTAAAATACCGACAACTGAATTAGATCGTCTAGAAATTGCGATCGCCAAAAAACTCGATTTATCTGTAGAACAAGTAAGAGAATTAATTTATTATTAATAAAAGCTTTAAACCTGTTTTAATTTGTCTCTTAATTGTCGAATAGCTGCACTGGTATTGCGATTACTGGCAACCTGAAAACAATCTGCTATTAGCTGTAAAATATCGAGATCTGGAAAATAGCAACTGCAATTACTAACTAGATAATTATCATTTTGTAACTGATAAATTGTAACGCGGTCGCTCTTAAACAACCAAACTTCTGGCACTTTATAAGCTAAATAATCATTAATATCTGTATAGCTAGTAATATCAATTTCAATGACTAAATCTGGTGCTGGATCGACTTCCCAATTAATTCTTTTTTGACCCGAAACTGCTTGCCAATTGTCAATATAAAAACAGTAATCTGGTTCGATACCACTCCTTTGGGGTAGCTTCATCGTAATAGGAGTAAATGCATCATACTCTTTTCCTAAGTGATCGAGTATAGCCTTAATCGCATCTGCAACTAAACTAGCGTTGCGTCCATGTTCTGGTAAAGGACTCATAAACCAAATCTCTCCAGGGCGATATTTAAGACGAGGAATCGAGCGATCGCCTAATTGTTGACTTAAAGTTTGATAGTCATCCCAACTACCAGGTATTTGAAATAACGCTCCTGGTGGTATTTCTATTTTTTCTGAAGAAATGACTGCATACATAGTATAGATAGCTTAATTAATGATTAGTTGATAATTTTAAATTTTGAATTGTGCTGACATTTCTCTGTCACATTCTCTCTTCATAATGGTGAATAACAAACAACAAAACTTGGGAAAAAAAGACTATGAAAATCAAGTTTATACCAATGTTAGCAGGTGTTTTAATGCTTGCTGCCACAATCTTACCTTTACCCGCTCAAGCTTGCTCTGGTAGTAAGGATACTAACAATTCTGACAATACTACAGAACCGAGTAATCTTCCTCAAACATAAAACTTTTGGCGCAATTAGTTTACTTCTAGATCTTAGAATTTAGGACTTTAAATCTTGCTCCTTAAACCTTCGCCCGAACTATTTCGGGCAGGGTTTTTATTTAGATGATTATTTAACACTACACTATCTCAACATGAAAACTTTTGAGCCTAAAGTGACTAAGGAATCGCCAGAATCAGAGCCATCCTTATCTAAGCCACCTCATCATCAAAATTCTTGGCGTTGGATTGTTATCTTTATTGCGATCGCTGCTATTGGCGGAACTCTCTGGCAGGTTTTTAAACCTGGCGCTAATCCACCTCAACCTGTTGTAGCGCAACAGACAACGACCCCTCGCCCGATCGCAACAACTAATTTAACTACTGGTAATGCTACTAGAGAAGTAGAACTTCTCGGTCAAGTAGAATCCAGACAACAGGCTAATATTCGTTCCCGAATTGATGGTTTAGTGGAAGAAATTCTCGTCGAACCAGGCGATCGCGTCGAGCGAGGAACGACGATCGCTATTCTGGATAATGCTGACGGAGAAGTGGCACTTGCACAGGCAGAGGCGCGTTTGGCACAAGCACAAAGTAATCTCGCCCGTTTAGAAGTGGGGACGCGCCCCGAAATTATCGCTCAAAGACAAGCCGTTTTAAGTTCTGCACGAGCTAGAGAACAAGAAGCACGAGATAATTTGGAGCGTACTTCGGATTTAGTCGCACAAGGGGCGCAATCCCAAAGAAGCTTAATTGAAGCCCGTTCTGCGGTGGATGATGCTAGAGGAAATACTTTAGAGGCAGAAGCATCTTTACAAGAAGCGATCGCGGGGCCAATTCGAGAAGAAATTGAAGCACAAAGAGCAAATGTCGCAGCAGCCGAAGCAGCGGTAAATCGGGCGGAAATAGATTTAGAGCGTACTCAAATTCAAGCAATCTCTGATGGAGTAGTGCAGCAAAGGCACGTCAGCGCGGGGGATTACGTCGAAAGTGCTGATGAAATCGCGACTTTAGTTGCTAGCGATAGCTTAGATGTCTTTTTAGAAGTTCCTGAAGAACTAGCAAGCAGCATTCAACCAGGATTGCCAGTAACCTTGAATACTCGTGCTTTACCTCAATGGCAAGGGCGCGCCACGATTACAGGGATAGTTCCCACAACAGATACGGCATCCAGAAGACAAAGAGTTAGAGTGCGTTTAGATAATCCTCCTGCGGGTTTATTATCTGGGATGGCTGTCATGGGCAATCTGCAATTAAAAAGCGATCGCCCTAGTTTTGTCATCTCGCGAGATGCGATTACGAGGAGACAAGATCGTTGGTTGGTTTATACCGTAGCAGATGATCGAGTTCGAGAAATTGAAGTGGAAATGATTGCTGATATGGGCGATCGCGTTGCTATTTTCGACGAACAACTGCGATCGGGACAGGCGATCGTTTTACGCGGTGGAGATGGTTTGAGTGATGGGGCGATGGTTAAGGTTGTTCGGTAGGTAGTCCTAAAGGATACCGCTTCGCATATAGGTAGTGGGTATTAGGTAATGGGTAATGGGTAATGGGTAAAATTAACCACTAAAAATTAAACTATTATGAATTTTATTGAAACTGCGGTGCGTTGGCGACATGGGACTTTTGTTTTGTTTTGTTTGCTGACAGTATTTGGGATATTTTCGCTGCTAAATTTGCCTCTAGAATTACAACCAGGAGGCGATCGCCCAGAAATCACGATAACTACCCCTTATCCTGGTGCTTCTCCTACAGAAGTGGAGGATTTAGTAACTCGTCCGATTGAGGAAAGGATGGAGGAGGTTCTAGGGGTACAAAAAATCGATAGTAATTCTCGTCCTGGTCTTAGTAGCATTACTCTAGAATTTGAATGGGATAGCGATGTCAACGAACGTTTGGTTGATGTTCTGAATAAATTGCAGCAGGTAGAGGAATTACCAGAAGAGACTAGTGAATCGGATGTAGAGTTGGTTGGTGGCAATAGTTCGCCGATGATGTGGATCGTTCTGGCACCCAAGGAAGGGGAGCAAAGTAACCCCGATCGCTATCGAGATTTAGCTGAAGATACCATCGTGCCTAGATTGCGTCGGATTGAAGGAGTAGGACAGTTTATTATTCCTGGTGGTAGGGAAAGAGAGGTAGAGGTGAAGATCGATCCTCAAGCACTCGCCGAGCGCAATTTAACTATTAGCGACGTGGTTGGAGTCTTACAAGATAATAACCGCGATATTCGGGGTGGCCCTTTAGTAGTGGGTAGAAGAGAATATCGAGTCAGAACTGTTAGTCGATCGCAACAGTTGGAACAAATGGAAGGCTTTGTACTGCGACGAGATGCTTCGGGAACTGTCTATCTAAGAGATGTCGCCCAAGTGCAGATGGGGCGCACAGTTCAAGAGAGTGCTTTGATTTTTAATGGCGAACCCGCCGTCGCTATTGCAATTATCCGTCGAGTCGGGGCGAATGTACCAGAGGTAGCTCAAGGGGTTCGAGCCACGATCGCGGAATTTCAAACTCAGTTCGATCGAGATGGAGAAGGAATTCGCTTTGTCTATAACTATGACGAGAGCGAATATATCAATCAATCGATCGCTTTAGTTGAAGGAAATTTACTGACTGGCGCGCTGCTAGCTACAGTTGTGTTGATTCTTTTCCTTGGTTCGTTGCGAACAGTGGCAGTTATTGCTTTAACTATTCCCACTACTTTAATTACTGTATTTATCGTTATGTCCTTACTAGGAAGAACCTTAAATATTATTAGTTTGGCAGGTTTAGCCTTTGCTGTGGGTATGGTAGTCGATAATGCGATCGTGGTCATTGAGAATGTTTTTACCCATCTACAACAAGGAAAAAGACCAGTTCGGGCTGCAATTGATGGAACGCAAGAAGTTTGGGGGGCGATGTTGGGTTCGACTCTGACTAACGTGGTGGTATTTTTGCCTCTGGTGCTGGTGACAGGCGAAGCGGGACAATTATTTTTTGATATGGCGATCGCTTTATCTGCTTCTTCTTTATTTTCTCTTTTTGCTGCTTTAACTCTAGTACCAATGTTATCTGGTTTATTTCTCAAACAATCCGAAGCGATGCAAATGATCGAAGGAGGAGAATATCTCGATGGTAATTGGCTAGAGCGATCGGTTGCCAAAACATCAGCTATTTTTAGGTTATTTCAAGATAAATTGGAGAATTTTCTGGCTAATACGGTCAGTTGGTCTTTAGGCAGAGGTAGGATCGGGCGTAGATTATTTTTACTGGCTATTCCTTTAACTCTTTTAGTTTCTTGTATTTTTCTCCTACCTCCTGCTGATTATTTACCTGAAGGAAATCGCAATTTAGTATTTTGGGCAGCAGAACCCTTACCAGGAACGAGTATTCCTGAAGCAATTAGGCTTTCAGCAGCACCAAGAGAATTTTTACGTCAACAACCAGAAGTCGATCGCGTTATGTATGTAGAACGACCTGGAAGAAGGGGTATTGCGACAATTTTAAAGCCTGAATTCGCCACAACTCAGGGACTTGCAGATATGGTCGATCGGATGCGCGCTGCCAGTAATAATTTTCCTGGTTATCGCTTTTTAGTGCCAACTCGGCTCTCTATTTTCCAAGATCCAGGTAAAGAATTTGAAATTGATATTATTGGCACGGATTTAGCCGAATTAAACCAGTTGGATCGGGAAATTACGGAAAAATTGCGCTCTTTCACAGGAGTAGAAAATGTCCGTTCTAACTTTGTTTTTGGTGCGGGAGAACTACAAGTCATTCCCAACCGCGAACGTTTAGCAGAAGTTGGTATCGACGAAGCAGAAATCGGCTCGATGGTTGAAGCTGCTTTAGGTGGACGTTTTGCCTCTGACTATCTTGATGGCAAAGAAGAGTTAGATGTGTCTGTGGAGTTGCAAAATAGCTTCGTCGAAACCCCAGAACAATTGCGCCAATTACCTTTATATACAAGTCAAGGATTAATTCAATTAAGTGATGTAGCCGAAATTAAAGAAACAACTGGTGCCGATGTGATCAATCACGTTGATTTAGAGCGATCGGTTACTTTAACTACTTCTTTAGCACCCGATGCACCTTTGAGTTCTTTAGTGGAGCAAGCAGAAAATGAAGTTCTCGCACCTTTGCGTAATAGTCTATCTGCTGGCTATCGTTTAGAATTAGCTGGTTCTGCGGATCGCTTGGCAGAAACTGTCGCTCAATTAGCAAGAGCTTTTTCCCTATCGATTTTAATTACTTACTTACTATTAGTTGCTCTTTATCGTTCTTTTGTCTATCCTTTGGTGATTATGATGACTGTACCGATGGGATTGAGTGGTGCGTTGTTATGTTTAGTAATTGCTAACCGTATCCCTGGTTTAGTCGTACCTTTGGATATGATTACCGCACTCGGATTTATTATTTTGACAGGAGTTGTGGTAAATAACGCCATCCTCTTAGTCGATCGCTCCTTACAACTACAACAAGAAGGGATGAATTACGATAAATCTCTCTATCAAGCAACACGCGATCGCTTACGGGCAATCTTTATGTCGGCGGGAACTAGCGTTTTGGGTATGCTACCTCTAGCAGTTATCCCAGGACAAGGTGCGGAACTCTATCAAGGATTGGGAATCGTCCTCACGGGAGGTTTAACATTCTCAACTATTCTTACTCCTACAGTTGTTCCAGCCATTATGGGCTTATTAAGGGACTTCTCTGGTAAGAAACTAGATCCTTCACCATCAAAGGAGTTTATTGCCGAAAAAGCGATCGCTATTAATAATGGTGCAGATCGAAGCCTGAGAAAGTGACTACTAGATCGTCAAGTTTGAATTGATGGGTTGAGATTAGGTAGTGGGTAGTAGGGGCGGTTCGCGAACCGCCCGTACAGGTAGTAGGTTAAAAACTCATTACTCATTACTCAAAACAAATTTGACGACCTACTACTTTACCAAAAAAGCTAAGAGAGAGTATTACTATCTTCCTCTCAATCAACTGCCCTGTACTATTAGTTTCTTTAACGCAGCGATATAATTTACAATCCCATGATCTTTAAAGCGTTGAGAGAAAAAGTTGAGGCTGAAACGAGAACCAAGTCGGTGTTCAGTATCCACATGACGGTATCCTTGCCAAAGTCTTGGTAATGCTGGCACGATATCCATTCCATAGACAAAGCGATAGCTATTGGGAACACGGCGGTTAAAAGATACTCTAAAACCATTATTGCCAACTCTAGGAGCGCCAAAAGTGTAAATGTCGATATTTTTGACTTGATTGGAGAAATTGTATTGAACGTCAACAGCACACAAAGTTGCTAAAGCTCCACCCAAACTGTGACCTGTAATGATTAAACTTGAGGCAGCATGATTCTTCAAATAATTATGAATTCGCTCTCGCACTGACATATAGGCAGAAGCAAATCCCCTGTGCATTTTAGTACCAGAAGAACTTTCATCATCATAAGGATAAACTTGCTCGCGATCGCCAACAACTTTTTCTTCCAGCACGTCCTGTTGAAATTCAACGACTTCTTGCTCTAAATTGAAATTAGTGTCCCAATCAATGCGGTTTTCGCTACCCCGAAAAACAATATAGATGGAAGTCCCAGCATCGGCAAAAATAGCGCATTGAGTCCCCGTATTTTCCAAATCAATCAGCTCTGGCGTAACGCTAGGAAATCCACTAAATCTAAGCCCTGAGAAGTCTTGATAAACTTCTTGAGCAAGAATTGCACATTTGAGTGCTTGAGAGTAGTTCATTGCTAAAACTTCCTTCTAGATTTGCTTTGAATAAACAAATATTAGATCAAGTACAAGCAAAATGAGTTTTTTACCTACTACCTATTTTTGCGCCATCTTATACATTTTTTCCCTAGCTGCCATACTGGTTAAAGATCGCATCAGCAGAATAAACCAAAAGGTGGCAAAACAGAACAGGGCGATCGCCACTCCTTTAATTTGACCAACTAGCAAGACTGAACCTGACAAGAGGCAAAACCCCGATAAGCAGGTATAGATCAGACTTTTAATCCCCAATTGAATTTGCTTGAGCGATCGCTCGCTTTCAATGGATTTAACCTTAACCTGCAACTCCCCTAGATCTAAACGAGATTCGAGACGCATGATCGAGGTTTGGGTGCGGTTGGGCTGTCTAAGTTTATACTGAATAAAGTCTTTAGTCTGTCGAGCCAGGATCCCCAACATACTCCCCTGCTGCTGCTGAAAGGCTATCTGTTTTAGAAAGGGTTGTGCTGCTGCTAGAAGATTGTATTGCGGATCGAGGGCGCGGGCGATGCCGTCTAGAGTAGTTAAGGATTTGACCACAAAAGTCATCTGCGGAGGTAAACGAAATGGCTGCTGTTCAAAAATAGAGTAAACTTCTTCGGTGATCTGCTCAAAAGCTCTCACATCCACAGGTTTATCCCGAAACTCCTTCAGCATAAAAGCAATCATGCGCTTAACTGGAGTCATATCGGCAACTGGTTCAATCAAACCCATATAGATCAAAGTTTCTACCACTTCATCAGTGTCGTTCTTTAACACGGCAAAAAACGTCTTGATCATTTGATCCTTGGCCATGGTTTTAACTTCTGCCATGGTGCCAAAGTCATAAAAGATAATGTCTCCCCGTGGACTAACCGCCATGTTGCCTGGGTGGGGGTCAGATTGAAAAAAACCGTCTTCTAATAGCTGTTTTAAATAACAGGTAATACCCAACTGAATCACTGCTTGGGTATCAATTTGACTGGCTTCTAAGGCTGGTCGATTATCAATTTTAATGCCTGGTAAATATTCCAGAGTGAGAATTTTTGAGGTGGTGTATTGCCAATATACTTGAGGCACCGCAACCCGCTGATAGTCCTGAAAATTTTGGCGAAAGCGGTCGGCATTTTTTCCTTCGTGGATATAGTCGATTTCTTGATATAAAAGTTCGAAAAATTCGCGATAAATTGCTTCTAAATTAAACTTGCGGATGCCTTTGAGCAGTCGATTGAGCCATCTAACTAAATGATGCAGAATCTCAAAATCGAGGTTAAACAAACGAGCTAACCCAGGTCGCTGTACCTTAACTACTACGTCTTCTCCCGTATGCAGTCTGGCTTTGTGTACCTGCCCCAAACTAGCCGCCGCCAGAGGTGTGGGATTAAATTCGGCAAACAACACCGAAATTGGCTTGCCTAATTCTTGTTCAATGACGGCGATCGCTAAATCGGAAGAAAAAGGCGGAACTCGATCCTGTAGCTGACCAAATTCTTCGATATATTCGATGGGAATTAAATCGGCGCGGGTGGATAAAGACTGTCCAATTTTGATAAAAGTCGGCCCCAATTCTAAAATATTTTTAACCAACCATTTGGCGATTCGATGTCTGCTTCGAGCAGAATTATTACCCGTTACTTTATTCCACCAGAGGGAAAAAACTAGTTTAATCGCAATGCCAAAAATTTTAAATTGTCTGAGAAATGGTGAATAATGATAGCCATCGGGAGGAGATAGCAGTCTTTTTTGAGGAGCAGGCTGTTTACTTTTATGCCATTTCATAGAGATATCAGAGAGCCGACCAAGTTAGAACTAAAATTATTTTTCAAGCGATCATTTCAAGCTATTAACCGATCGACTAATATCAAATAGCCGATCATCAGCCTAGCCAATAGATGGTTGAATTTGTGGTAATCTCAAGACAAAAGTAGTCAAGAATGTTGTCTCATCCTCAGCCACAGGATTACTGGTAACATCAATCTTACCGTTCAAATGTTCCACTAAATACTGAACTAAAGTCAGTCCCAGACCTGTTCCTGGCACAGCGCGATCGGTAACTCCTTTGCCACGTCGAAACTTATCAAAAATATGGGGCAGTTCTTCGGCGGTAATGCCCGCACCAACATTAGCCACCGCAATGACAATTTCTGATTGTTGGGCAGCTAACTGATGAGATGCAGATAGTTCAATCGTCGTGTGAGTATCGCAATACTTACCAGCATTCAAAAGTAGTTCATGTAAAATATATTCTAAACTTTCCGCATCAGTATGAATTTTTAACTTTGGCGGATCGACAGCACAAACTAAATTAAGATTTCGCTCTGACTGCCATTTTGCTGTGAAAGATTGCCGCAAATTTTCAATAGTTTGACCCAAATCCAGTTCTTGGGGTCGATAACTTAACTCTCCTGATTCTACCTGTCGCAGCGTCAGCAAATCTTTAATCAAATTATATTCACGATTCCATTCTTGCTCCAAAATATCTAAATACTTCTCTCGCATTTGTGGAGATATTTCTATCTGACGCAGCATCTTAATCGCGATTTTCATGCTGGTTAGAGGGGTCTTGAGTTCATGACTCATGCTATTCATAAAGTCATCTTTTAGCTGATTGAGTTTTTGCAGCTGTTTAATGTGCTGACGCATCTTAGTCGAAAGCTTGCCCTGCATATCCATACTAGATTTCAGTTGCGCAGTTCTTTCCTCAACAACTAGCTGGACTCGATTAAGGGTTTGCTCGTGAATAATTGCCGTACTTATCTGTACTCCAACCCAATTCATTAACTCCAGTTCATCCTGCGACCAATTGCGCGCAACATCACTTTGCAAGACTAGAAAACCCAAAACCATTGCTGAATCGGTTTCACTAGTTTTTTTACCCATCAAGGGCATCATCATTAGGGCGCTACCTCTGGTCGCAAATGAGTCCACAATCAAGTCAGGGAAAGAAGCATCAGAGTCAATGTGCAAACAGTTGGGGGCATTACGCCAGGCTTGTTGACACAGAGCTGAATGATTAAGGCTAAATGAAGATTCTGCTGGTAATGAAGCTGCCAAATCAGAACTCCATTGATAATCAATTTTGGCAGTACCCTTAACCAAGTCGCGATCGCGATCTTTGGCTCTCAATGGATTACGATACTTAAACATCAAAATCAGGCTGCGATCTAGCCCCAGAGCATGACCAATCTCGCTTAGACAATTTTGTAAGAGTAATTCGAGTCGATAGCCCTGACTAATTTCTCGACTAAGATTTTGGAGTAGAGTTTGATAGCGAGATTTAGTGCGAGATTGTTGCTGAAGTTGAGCTTGGGAAATAGCGATCGCCAGCGGATTTAAGTTTTGAGTGAGCAATTTATGTTCATCATGAGTCCATGATGAATCAGACTTGAACATCAATACTAAGCCATTAGTTCGCTCTTGAAACTGGGTTGTAATCCCCACCCAAGTCTGAGTCGGTAAACTATTTTGGATTAAGCAATTAATTGTCTTAAATAGAGGAGATTTCGGCTCAAGTAAAGACTGGGTGTGATTCTGAGGGATTGATAAGTGGGATAGCTGCTCAATCACTGGCTCGATCAGTAAGCCTGTTTCTTGCCAATAGGCAATTTCATTGACCTGAACAGAATCAGTCCCCCGCGACAGGACAATACATCCGTCCGCAGCAAACGAGCGACTAATCGTTGTTGCTAGATCTAACAAAATTTTTGAACCATCTGAATTGTTCAGGGCAATCTGCAAAATAGCGTTTGCCAACTGATCGCTACCTAGGGCTTGTTGCATCATCTTAGGCAATCGCTGCTCTATACTTGGGTGAGAAATTGAACGGGACATTAATCTTAATGAACCTCGATCGAGTTGATTCATGACAGTTTTACAGAGCTACTCCCGATGATCGAGAGAAAAAAATTATTGATTTAATAGCTCACAATCTTCTCTTACAGCATTATCATTCCCATTATTAACTAACAAATCTATAACAGGATAACCATTTTAATCGTGGTATGAATGAATAAAAAGAGCTTCAATTTAGCTCATTTTGCCTTATTATGCTAAAAAAATTCAACCATGTCTGGCAGAATCAAATTTTCCCTAGCAACTAGAAATGCTGAAATCCTTCATTTCTAGCTAAAATCTCTGGCTCATCGGCTAAATTAGAGGAATCTACCATCTTGATGGTATTATTTGCCGTAATCGTGCCAATTATTGCTGCGTTATTATCCAGCATCTGCACCAATTCTATTGCGTAGGACTCAGGAAGACATAAAACCAACTCAAAATCTTCGCCACCATTAAGTACCCATGACCAGGCTGTCTGATTTCCTGCTAACTTGCTTAAGCCTGAAAAAACTTGGATGCTAGAGCGCTCAATTATTGCGCCAACCCCACTACGTTGACAAATCTGCTCGATCGCATCTGCCAAACCATCGCTGCTATCCATTCCCGCGATTGCAATTGATTCAGGAATCTCTCTCAGATAGGGCAGAACATCTAATCTCGGTCGGGGCCGTTGATGCGCCTCAATTAAGCGCTCTCTTTCTGCTGCGGTTAAACTATTTGCTCGCTCGGGGTTTAGCAGTAACTCTAATCCACCCCGTGACAAACCGTGTAAGCCAGTAACTAAAATAACATCTCCTGGTCGCGCCTGATGACGACAGATAGCACGCTGGGGTAGCACTTCACCCAAGGCGGTAATTGCCAAACTCACCACCGTCGAACGACAAATATCTCCCCCCACTAAAGGAGTTTGATAAGCTTGAAGACAAGCGCTCATGCCTTGATAAACCGATTCAACCCAGCTGACTAACTTAGTGCCTGGGAGAGATAGCCCAACGGTAATTCCTAGCGGTTTTGCCCCCATTGCTGCGAGGTCAGAAAGATTAGCCGCTACAGCTCGCCAACCCACATCAAAAGGACTAGTAGTGCGATCGCTAAAGTGAACTCGATCCACCAGTACGTCTGTTGTCACCACGATAGATTTATGGGGAGCGATCGCCAAAATCGCACCATCATCCCCCACCACATCAGCAGGACAAAAACGCTGCAATCTCTCTAATAAACCATGCTCACCTAAATCTTTAACCAGAAGTTCGTCAGTCATGGTTAATTACTGATTACTGATATTGTCCTAAAGGATACATCTTCGGATATACCCTTGTGATCTTACTAATTAGGTGGGCATAAAGAACATTGAAAACACACAAGTATAATTTGCTCGTTTACCCACCCTACTGTTTCATTGCTTATTGCTCAGGTTCTTTCAGATTTTCAATTCCTTCAATCACCTTAGCAGAGATAATTTTGTCTCCTGCGGTTAATTCTTCTAAAACTTCCTTGCCCTCTGTAAGATAGCCAAATACAGAGTAACGTCCATCCATGAGGTTATATCCAGGGGGGGTAACTTCCGTATCAAACTTGAAGAAGAAAAACTGAGAAGAACCACCATTAGGATCGTCACCAGGACGAGCTAAAGCCATCGCACCATATGAGTTAAAAGGAATTACTGGTTGATCTAGGTAGCGACCTAATTCTTCTAAAGTCTCACCGTATACGGGTAAATCGTCCCCTTTAACCAAGACTTCCATGGGAATTGCTCGATATTTATTAGTTTTGGGGTCAATAAAACCATTGGCTTCTCCTGGTGGATCTCCCGCCTGCAAGATATAAAAGTCTTCAGCACGATTAAAGTCTAAACCATCATAAAAACCTCGTTTGACTAAATCAACGAAATTACCAGCGTTAACGGGCGCACTATAACCATCCACCACGACTTGAAGATCGCCTTTATTCGTTTCAATTGCTACGGTTGCTCTACCCAAAAGCTGCGGTAAAGAAGAGTACTCGGCAGGAACTTCAAACGGATAACCTACTACCATTAACTCTTCTAATTTAGTGACCAAATTAAGCAGCTCTTGTCTTTTGATATAGGTTGCTTCACGATCTTTAGTACTAACGATCTCTTTTAGTTCTGCCGTTCCCGTAGTGAGTTGGTCAATTAGTTCTTCTGCTTGAGCTTTACGCTCATCAGGAATACTCGCCAATAACTGTCCACGCCGACTAGACAAGACAAAACTTGCATCTGTAATGTTGCGATCGATATTTTTCCAGCGTTTAGCCCTAAGCTTACTAGAGATTTCTTCTAAACTTTTTTGCAGTTTTCTGACAGAATCATTATCAATGGGTAGCGCATAGCGCAAAATAGCCTGGGGATCGGTAACAGCATCACCCTGAGCCAGGATAGCCGATGCTTGCGGTTGCCAGCCTACCAAACCGATAACCATCATCATCACTGCTAAAACAAAGGTGGTAATACGATGAAGAGGCTGATGTCTTCTTAAAAAGGTATTTTTCTTGATGTTCATAAATTTAATCTTGACAGTCGCCCGAAAATATTAAGCCAAACCAAAACTACTAAGGTGTATATTCTTAGTATTTGCTCACTCTTGTCAACATTTCTTTACTTCTGTTGGTACTCAATTGCTTCTAATTTAAGAACACGAAAAATAGGTGATTAGAGACTTTAATACGCCAAAATAATTAATCCCATCATCATTACTTTATCTTTTCTCCCTACTGACACGCCTTTGCAAAAGCCCGCCATCAGGTACAATTAAATGTCGATCTTTAAGCACATATTTTTAGCTTCATGATTTCTAGTAATGACTTTCGTACAGGAGTTACTGTTGAGATGGATGGTTATGTCTGGCGAGTGGTGGAGTTTCTCCACGTCAAACCAGGTAAAGGTTCAGCATTTGTGAGAACCAAGCTCAAAAACGTCCAAACAGGAAACACCATCGAAAAAACTTTTCGTGCTGGAGAAACCGTTCCTCAAGCAAATTTAGAAAAGCGCACCATGCAATATACCTATAAAGACGGAGAAGAATTTGTCTTTATGGATATGCAAACCTATGAAGAGACGCGCATGAGTAGTGACAATTTAGGCGATCGCATTAATTTCCTCAAAGAAGAAATGGAGGTTAATGTCATTTTTTGGGACGACAGGGTGCTAGAAATCGAATTACCCACTTCCGTCGTCCTAGAAATCACTGACACCGATCCAGGCGTGAAAGGAGACACTGCTACGGGTGGCACGAAACCTGCTATTGTCGAAACAGGCGCTCAGGTCATGGTACCTCTATTTATTACCATTGGTGAAAAGATTAAGGTCGATACTCGCGATGGTTCTTATCTAGGTCGAGAAAATTAAATTTTTACCTTGAAATTCATCAGCAATCTCCGAAATCTCTTAGGTACGTAAAATACTACACAACTATCTTTGAGAAAGAAAAAACTACTCTTAATAACGGCTGTATAGTTTGTGTCTATAAATTTCCAAGAACTTCGTGAACTGTTAGGGGCGATCGCTCAAACCGACATCACCGAGTTGGTTCTCAAAAACGATGATTTTGAATTAACGGTACGTAAAGAAAAAGGCTTGGTAGCAGTTGCCCCGACTGCGATTGCGCCTCAGCTTGTTGAAGCTGTACCATCCACTGTACTAACACCCCCCGAAACCAAAACATCCCCTCCTCCAGAAACTTCTACTGCGCTGACGGTGGATGATAAGAAATGGGTGGACATCACCTCGCCAATGGTGGGGACGTTTTATTCTGCTCCTGCTCCTGATGAGGATTCTTTTGTCGCAGTAGGCGATCGCATCAATAAAGGAGATACGGTATGCATCATTGAGGCGATGAAGCTGATGAATGAAATTGAGGGGGAAGTTACAGGACAAGTTATGGAAATCATGGTTCAAAATGGCGAACCAGTAGAGTTTGGCCAAGTTTTGATGCGAGTTAATCCTGGCTAAAATATCAAATATGTAGCATAAGTTCTAGATTTAAAACTCTATTACCCATTACCCATTACCCATTACCCATTACCCATTACCTTTGCTCAACTTTTAAATGTTGTATACCAACAAAAGTTCTATCCTCGCCATTAAGATCGAGCAATGCTAACTTCAGAAAATATTTAACCCTCAAAATTGAGGAATTAAGCTGATGGAAATTCTGACGATTGTGCTTGCAGGACTGCTGGGCATAGGTTCTAGCGGAGGAATAGTCTTGGATAAGATTACTCAAGGCAAAATTCGCTCCCAGGTGATTAGTGTCGAACAGCAGGCAGTGAGAATAGATAATCAACCCAACTATCGCGCAGCTGAGGGAAAATTAGCTCGTGTCCGAATTGCCAGTCGAGGAGTTAGAATCAAACCTGGTATTAGGATCGCCTCTGTTGATTTAGAAACCGATCCTTTAGCCGTAAAACTCGCCAAACTAAAGTTAAGCAACATCGATCGCTTGAGAGAGTCTTTAACTGTTCCTGCCGCTGGTGCAGTGAAGGTAGTATTAACAGAAAAGGATCTCAATCAAGCTTTGCAATCAACTGAGATTCAAGCTCAACTCCAAAACACCCTTAATCGGCTGATAGCCAGTAGAGCTGGTTCAACTAACATTAATTATCAATTAGCAGATATCCAGCTTAAACTGCGCCCCAAAAATCGCCTTCAGGTTAGTTTTGAGTTAAGTAGACCTAGACCAAAAAATCTTAATTTAGAATCAAATGCTACTCCTGGAACTTATCAGACGAAAAATCCCTCTAGAGAATTAGCTATTAGTCTAGAGTTAACCCTCAAAGTTATAAATGGCAAAAAAGTTCGTATACTCAATCCCCAAGGAACTGTCAATGGTCGTCCGATGTCATCTAGACTACTTAATGGTTTTGCCACAGGAATTAGCGATCGCTTGAATCTAAATACTTTGTCAGAAGACGGAATTCTAGCCCGTATCCTACAATTAGAAATCAATGAAGATAAATTACAGCTAATTAGTTTCGTTAGACTAGAAACAAAGATGCCATAATCTTCAGTTACAACCCAGACATTTCCTTGTATCAGGAGCATAATCCATGCAGGATCGTAATAAAAATCGCCTTTCAATCACCGTGATGGCTGCCATCACAGGACTTATTTTAGCAGCAGGAGGAGGTGTTGCTTGGTGGACAAAATCTAACCTGGAACAAAAGACAAAAAATGTTCAACCCGTTCCTTCTCCCATTGAAAAAGCTGAAACTGATATTCCTGCACCAGCAGCAATTACACAAGATCTAATGGTAGAAATTTACTGGCTCAATCCTACAGGAGAGAGTATTGAATTGGTTTCTCAACCTATGACTTTTCAAAAATCAGTTAAGCCAGAGCGAGTTTTAAAAGCAAAATTAGAAACTCTCCTCGCTCAACCACCAGCAGATGCTAAATATACGACTGCTATACCCCCAGGCACTAAGTTACTAGACTTATCCACTGATAAAAAAGGAATTCATCTTAATTTATCTCAAGAATTTATTTCTGGAGGAGGTAGTGCCTCAATGAGTAGCCGACTGGCACAGATTATTTATACCGCCAGTGCTTCAAGCGACAATGAACCCATTTGGATCAGTGTCGAAGGTAAGCCATTAGAAAACCTAGGAGAAGAAGGGATTCTGGTTAGTCAGCCAATGACCAAACAGAAATTTAAGCAAAATTTTGAAGGTTTTAGCGTAGACAAGTCTGATTCTTAGACTGGTTGATTGCGTTTATCTTGTCTCAAGTTGCGTCAATTTATTGTTTTGCCTTTATTAATCATCAATCATCTCTTATTTACTATTTATTAGTTCTATCGACAATTCTATCAAAGTACCAATTCAGCCAAGGAGACAGTAAACTATGCCAACGGTTTAAAATTCTTAATTCCATCCCAGGGGCGATCGCAAATTGCTTTTTGGCTACTCCGCGCAAGATCTGTTGGGCTACATCTTCAGCACTCAAGATTTTAGCCGAGGCAGTAATTTTCTTTGTCTCTAGAGGCTTGATTTTATTTTCCGCAGCCAGTTGGGGAGTATCGGTATCGGGAGGATAAACCACCGTTAAGTTAATTCCTTTTGGCTTGAGTTCTCCCCTTAACGACTCTGCCAAGCCTCTAATGGCAAATTTTGACGGGCAGTAAGCACTATAGCCATAAATACCAATTAATCCTGCTCCTGAAGAGATCAGCACAATCTGCCCTTGCTGGCGCTCAATCATAGCAGGTAAGACAGCTTTAACACTGTATAGAGAACCAAAATAATTGATTGCCATGGTTTGTTCAAACACCTCTAAGGGAATTTCTGAGAAATACCCAGGATGAGCTATTCCTGCGGAGGTAATTAATAAGCTTGGCGCGCCTAAATTAGCGATCGCCTCTTCTAAAACAGAGGTGATGGATGCTCGATCTGCTACATCAGCAGTGGCGATATTGATTTGCTGAGTCTGATTAACTACGACTTGCTTTATTTCCTGCTGTGCTTGGATTAACTTTTGGCGATCGCGAGCAATTAAAGTAATGTTTGATCCTTGCTGTGCCAGTAACTTAGCGACTGCTTTACCAATCCCACTCGAACCACCAGTAATCATCGCGTGTTGATTGAGATATTTCATCGCTATATTTTCTTGAAAGTCAAAATTTGTTTAAAGAAACTGCAATCAATTTTCTCATATAGCAGTAGGGGCGATTCGCGAATCGCCCCTACTAATTTTGTACGGCTATATCTGTCGCCTCTTCTTTTAAGATTAAGTTTGTTTATTGATAATAATTTGCAATAACTAGAGATAAATGATAGGTTAGTTTTGTGATAGCAGAGGATATTAATTTGCTCTGTATCTTTTCTTTATCTGTAGATTATGTAATTCAATCAATTATGAATACATCTGATAACAATAATCGAAATAAGCTTCCTCAATGGCAATCAGAAAAAATGAGAGCTTTAATTGAAGAACGTTGGTCGGAAGTGTGGGAAGTTGTCATAGCGAGGAAACATTCCTCACAAAATTTATCTAGTCATTCTAGAAGTTGATTAAAATTTGCAATTTGGTAATATTTTTTTAGCGTTACTCATTGCGGAAAAAGCATAACCTGTTAAAGGTTAATTATTGCCGCTCAATTTGCGCTGCTGTTTGTCCAAAGTTCAAAAACAAAAATTAATGATTAATATGGAATAGCACTTTTCTTTATTTAACCCGATCGATCATGCTGGTAACGGAACATCTTCAATTTCGGCGAACAGTTAGAAGATGGCTCAGACAATCAGCATTAACTACAGTTATTTTATTTCTTTGTTGCTATATTTATGGAACAAAAATAGAACCTAATTGGATTCAGGTTGTACCAATTCAACTGACAATTCCGCATTTAGATCGCGCCTTCGATCAATTCAAACTGGTTCAGATTAGTGATCTGCACATTGGTAAATATATGCCAGAATCACGGTTAGCCAGAATTATTCAGCTAGTTAACCAGCAGCAGCCAGATGCGATCGCGATTACGGGAGATTTTGTCAGCAAAGGCAGCCGTTTTCAGGCACAAAAACTCCAGCAGCAGTTAAGTCAGCTTCAGGCAAAATCAGCCACAGTAGCGGTTTTAGGCAATCACGATCATTCGAGAAGAATCAAATTGCTTAAACAAACTTTGCTCAAAAGTAAAATCAATAATTTGGATAATCAAGTCTATATTATCCAGCGTGGCTTTAAACAACTAGCTTTTGCTGGACTAGACGATCCTTATTGGGGTGAACCAAATCTGGAGAAAATCATAGACCATCTACCCGATCGAGTCCCGACAATATTTTTGGTTCATGAACCAGATTATATTGAAAAAAGCGCCACGACTCATAAATTTGCTCTACAACTATCAGGTCATTCTCATGGAGGACAGATTAAAATTCCTTTTTTTGCTCCTTTAGTATTACCCTTTGGGAGTCAAAAATACTTTGCGGGATTAAATCAAGTTGAAGATACTATTGTCTATACTAACCGTGGCTTGGGTATGACTAACTTACCGATGCGAATTGGCAGCCGTCCAGAAATTACAGTTTTTACACTCCAAAGTTCAACTTGATTACTTAGTCCTAAAGGATAAGCTTCGCAAATAATTAGTAATCAGTAATTAGTAATCATGCTCAAGATTTGATGGCAATTTGAATAACTTGGATTAAATCGGCAATATTACACTGTTGAGCAGGAAGTAAACAAGGATAGACATTTAGACCTTCAATTTGATTGGCAGCTTCGGTAATTCTAGTGTCTAGGGTAATGAGGGGTAAAGTAGCAAGATGTTCAGATTCTTGAAGCGATCGCAAATAAAGACTTGGTTGAGCAATTTGATGACCGTTTAAGATAATAGCGTCCAGTTGCCAAATACGAGCTAGATTGTGTGCTTGTTCTAAGCTATCGGCTTCAATAATGCGATGTTGATAACCAGTTTGCTTTTCGTAACTATCTGACCAACTCTTGAGATCGAAGTTTAAGCTTTGGTTGTGGCTAACTTGAGGATCGATAACTTCTAATTCTGGATAGAGACAGAGAATAGTTAGGTTTTTAGTCGTGCTTGGATTAGCAGCATTGGGTGCAATAGTATCGGTTTGATGAGAGGATTGAGTACTCTGGGTGGGTAAAAATAAGGTAAATTGACAACTTGTGGTTGAGCAAGCATGACTTACTCTAGCCTCAAGTATTTCTGATAAGCATTTGGCAATCATCAAGTTTAAACCTGGATTGACTGTCGCCGAAATTGGCTGACCAGTAATTATAATTGCCGTCGCCTCTGATAAGCTTTTGATTTGAATCTTTAATGGTTCAATAGTCTCGCCAGCAGCTATTGCCTCTAAGATTAAATGGGACAGCACAGAGGATAGGACTAATTTGTTAGCGATCGCCATTTCACTGCCTAGCTCAATACTCAGCTTGGGTTGAGCAAAATCGATGCTTGAGTTTAATCTCCCTTCAATTGAGTGAACCTTAGTCAAAACTGCTCGGTAAAGCTGGCGACAGAGAGACTCTAGGTTAATCAATTCTAAATCTTTTGGCTGCTCACTAGTCAAGGCGGTTAACTGTAATAAATCATCAACCACGCTCATCATTTTTTTGCCGCTACGGTAAATTAATTCTACATAGCGAGTCTGGCGCTGATTCAGAGTACCTAATTTTTGTCCTTGGAGTAAGCTAGTTAAGCCGACGATGCCTGTTAAAGGTGATTTAAGCTCATGACTAACGGTAGCTAAAAGCTGATTTGTCGAGACTTCTGAAGTTGATGTGAGATTATCAGTTGTTGCAGGAGATTGTATCTGCGGAGTCGCTAAAACTAAATTATGTGGTAAATGATGTGACTCACCTACTGCTGTCTGCTGGCGATCGCTAATTAGAGGTATTTTTAAGTAATTCCAGCTCGATCTGTGTGTGTCAATGCTCAAAGAATCTTCGCGAAATTCTAACTCTTTAGTTAAATCAGGTTGACGATAATTAGCTCGATTATCCCCTTGTGGATGAGGCGCTAAGGATGCTCGCTGCCTATCAATCAACCATTTTGTCATCTCCTTTAGCTCTACTTGGGAGGATACTAATGGAGATCTTGAAGCTGCGTCTTGATTCTCTGCAATTAATTGCTGCCAAAGTTGATTAGTATAGATTACCTGTCCTTCTGCTGTCTCAATTTTGCTCGGTAAAGCGATCGCCTCAAGCAAACTAGTAAGATAATCCAGACTAGGAGATAATTGTCTATTTTCGGGCGCAACAGGTTTTGAGACTAAGTACTTAATAATTTTGTCCTTGTCAAGTTTTCCCAGTAACTCTCCTTGGTGATTGACAATTAAACAGACTCTTTCTTCTTTCAACCAACTATACTTTAGCCGACTAAAAAATTCATCTACTTTAGTATCAGCTTGGTAGACCATTGCTGGTTCGATCAAGGTTGTTACATCAGGAATCAACCGACAGCTTGTGCGTTGCTGATACATGAAATTTCTGGGATGACTAGTTACGCTTAAGCGATCGCCTAGCCAAACTTCAGTAACTAATGATAATAAATCTTCGGAGTTAATCACTCCCCAACCTAATTTACCTTGGTCAATTGCCAGCATTTTACAATTTGAATGCTGAAAAATATTCATTATATTACCTAAATCTGTTTCTGCTTGACAGATCGGCACTGGCTCAACAAATTCTTTGAGGGAGAAAGAATGATTAGACATAGGTAATTAAAACATCAAACATATTATTTGAGTTTCTGGCTTTGAAGATAGATTCAACTAATGTTTAGTTTTGACCAAGTAAATTTAGATAAGACTTAATCGTCTTTTTAGTTAGTTAAGATTAATTAAACATCACAGACTCATACGAAATCATAGGATGTATAATCATTAAGCTTCGGTTACTTTTTGTTCAAACCGCGTTCTTACAATACTAAAAATATTGAAGGCTTGTCTAGTTAATTCTTGATAAGTATTCAATTAAATTTAAAATTAATTAGCTATCCTCTGAAAAAGATAGTCCCATGTTCAGCCAGTTTCAAAATGAACAATAGACTTTCATGGCGCTAGTTTCTGCTTGCGCTGCTGATTTTGAATTAAGCCGTAACTTTAAGTAAAAACTGGAACTTTAACTTAGCATTTAGTTTAATTGAAATCAATAATTTTCTTAATAATTAAACTTTGCTTCAATTAAAAATTAACTTTATACACATCATAATAGTACTTTTTACCAATAAAATAAATTGGTTTTTCGTAATTTTTTATTACAATCTGCAAAAATACGCAATAAATGTTAAATTTCTATTAAAGAATAATACTCGAATAGTGATTTTATTCCGTGACCTCATTCTGTTGTATAAAAGTAATATACAAGCTTGACATTAGCTGTTGCTAGACTTAAATATCAAATTAAGATTATTCTCCCACAAGCTCCCACAAGTATTAACCTTTGCCGTGTACAATGTCAGACCATCAAGATAATCATTTATCGTCAGAAACCAGACCAACTAAGTTACAAATCTGCTTGTTTTCTACTCAGTCACAGTTATGGGATTGGTTCAGCAAACTATTAAACAGCGATCGCTACGAGCTTAAGTGTCTTAGTCTGATGGAAGATTTGACTGACTTTGTCATTAATAATTATGAGCAGATTGACTGTCTCGTATTGAGCTGTAATGAACAGCTAGATTTATTATTCAATCAACTATGGCAAGCAGAAATTTTGTTGCCGACAGTTATTTTGGAAGGAGATTCAATTAGTCTAGAAAGCGATCGAGCAAATGATTTTGCTAGTTGTTTGCTTGATTTAGAAGCCAGTAATATCTATCATCAGGCGGAGGTTAGACTGTATCCAAAACAGCTCAAGGAAATAAACTCCTACATCAATCTGGCAGTTAATAAATTTATTAGTCTTGCTCCTGAAAGTAAAACTAGTAAATATTTTGCCTGCAAGGAACAGCAGGATGCAACAGTACCAAGATCTCTAATTACCCAGCAACGACGTTTGACTGACAAGCTAAAAGAAAGACTGGGTTATTTAGGTTTTTTTTACAAGCGTAATCCTGATTCTTTTTGGCCTAATTTATCTCCACCAGAGCAAGAAGAATTAGCAGCTAAAATTAGTCAAAGCTATCGCCAAATCTTACTGATGTATTTTACCCATGATGGAGAGATCAATAAGTTAATTGATGAATTTGTCGATCGCGCTTTTTTTGCCGACATCTCCACTTCGCAAATTCTGGAAATACACATGGATTTGATGGATGACTTTTCACACCAGTTAAAAATAGAGGGTCGAAATGATGATATTTTGCTGGACTATCGCTTACCTTTGATTGATATCATCTCTCATTTATGCGAAATCTATCGGCGCTCCATTCCTGAATCGGATGCCCCACTAAATTTGCTATTTACAGTGGAATAAATACCAAACTTTAAGTTAAAGTGAGTGTTTGGTAGTTCACAATATTTTAGTGTTTCTTAAGCAAGTTTTTCAATTTATCACTTTACGATAGTTGATAAATTGTTAGTTATTATGGATCAATTTAGAAAAACCTACGTACTAAAGCTGTATGTAGCAGGAAACACGCCGAATTCAGTCAGAGCCTTAAAGATGCTTAAAAACATCTTAGAAAAAGATTTTCAAGGAGTGTATGCTCTCAAGGTGATTGATGTGTTAAAAAATCCTCAGTTAGCTGAAGAAGACAAAATTTTAGCCACTCCCACATTATCCAAAGTTTTACCTCCCCCCGTGCGCAAAATTATTGGTGATTTAAGCGATCGCGAAAAAGTATTAATTGGTCTAGATTTGCTGTACGAAGAAATTCGCGAGCAAAGATTATAAAATCGAATGGTTAATTAGATGTAAAATATTAGACTAATTATTAAATATTGCTTAATATTAGCTATTATTAGTCAGTTTTAAGCATGGAACATCGCTAGTCCTGTTTTAGATGAACGAACCAAATTCCACCGAGCCACCTCAGCCAGAAGAACTTGCTCCCCAGGGAGTGCAGAAAACCCGCACGATGATTGAAGGGTTTGATGAAATCACTCACGGTGGTTTACCTATTGGCAGAACTACTTTAGTTAGTGGAACTTCAGGTACAGGGAAAACTCTGCTGGCGGTACAGTTTCTTTATCTCGGTATTAAATTTTTTGATTGTCCAGGAATCTTCGTTACCTTTGAAGAATCGCCGAAAGATATTATTGAGAATGCCTTTAGTTTTGGTTGGGATCTACAGAACCTAATCGATCGCGGTAAGCTATTTATTCTCGATGCTTCTCCCGATCCTGAAGGACAAGAAGTAGTTGGTAACTTCGATCTATCAGCACTAATTGAGCGCATTCAGTATGCTATCCGTAAATATAAAGCCAAGTTGGTTTCCATCGACTCAGTAACGGCAGTATTTCAGCAATACGATGCAGCTTCGGTAGTTAGGCGAGAAATATTTCGTTTAGTCGCACGTCTCAAGCAGCTAGATGTTACCTCGATTTTGACCACCGAAAGAGTGGAAGAATATGGAGCAATTGCTCGTTTTGGTGTAGAAGAATTTGTTTCTGACAATGTAATTGTCATTCGTAATGTTTTAGAAGGGGAACGTCGCCGTCGGACAATTGAGATTCTTAAGCTGAGGGGAACAACCCATATGAAGGGAGAATATCCCTTTACCATTAATAATGATGGGATTAATATCTTCCCCTTGGGGGCGATGCGTCTGACTCAACGCTCTTCAAACGTACGTCGTTCTTCTGGAGTTAAAACTTTAGATAAACTATGTGGTGGAGGTTTCTTCAAAGATTCAATTATCCTAGCCACAGGAGCGACAGGAACAGGCAAAACTTTATTGGTCAGTAAATTCCTCGAAGAAGGTTGTCGTCAAGGGGAAAGATCGGTCTTGTTTGCCTATGAAGAGTCGAGAGCGCAGCTATCTCGTAATGCTTCTTCCTGGGGTGTGGACTTTGAGGAAATGGAGCGTAAGGGACTATTAAAATTGCTCTGTTGCTATCCAGAATCAGCTGGTTTAGAAGATCACCTGCAAATGATTAAGTCAGAGATTACCGACTTTAAACCCTCGCGAATTGCGATCGATTCTCTTTCCGCCTTGGCTCGCGGAGTTACCAATAATGCCTTCCGTCAATTTGTCATTGGCGTTACAGGTTATGCCAAGCAGGAAGAAATTACAGGTTTCTTCACCAATACTACCGATCAATTTTTGGGGGCTAATTCCATCACGGAATCTCATATTTCCACCATTACGGATACCATTATTCTCTTGCAGTATGTTGAAATTCGTGGTGAGATGTCGAGGGCGTTGAATGTATTTAAAATGCGTGGTTCTTGGCATGACAAGGGAATTCGGGAATATGAAATTAGCTCCGATGCCCCAGAAATTCCCTACATCAAAGAATCCTTCCGCAATTACGAAGGAATTATTAGTGGCTCACCATCCCGTGTTTCGATCAATGAGAAAAGTGAACTTTCTCGGATTGCCAGAAATGTTAAAGACATCAATTTTGATAATTTTGATGGCGCTAAAGACGATAAATAAAGATAAATAAAAAATCAAAAAATCAATAAAAAATCTATTTTAAAATGAGTTCCGAGTTTTTTAGCTTTGTCAAACTAAGTCAAACTCAGGTTATTTTAGCTGAATCAAAATGCGATCGCCTGACGAAAAAAACACATAAAACACACATAACTGTATTTATTGATGATTAAATCGTGCAAGCTAATATTACGTCTACTACCTAAGACCGTTTTGATAAAGGATTGCGCCTTCCCTCGGTAGTAACTAAGTGGAGGAAGCGATAAAAACTCCACACCTAACTAGCTATACTTGACTGTCCAAAAACCTGCCAGTTCGCTCTCCTTCGGCTTTTGGCAATGGGTCACAACGGTACAACTCCCATCCAGTGCAATATTTGTTTTTGATTACATTAAATATATTATGGGAAACTTAATCTGGTAGCTTCTATCACAAGGTGTATTGTGAGTCTAAAATTTTTAGCTCAAATCACAACCAGAGAACTAAGTCATTTTAAATAGTAGAAGATCAGTTTCAACCTGATAACGATTAAGATTAAGCATAGGTAGATGCAGAAGTAGGCTAAAAGTTAATGCCTTTATTTATTTTGGTTGCTGAAGATGACCCAGCAATACGTTTGTTAATCAATGATTATTTAGAATTGAATGGTTATTCAGTCATTACGGCAGAAAATGGCGAACAAGCTCTATCGATGTTGGAAAAATATCATCCTCATCTGCTAATTTCCGATATTAAAATGCCGTATAAAAACGGTTATGAATTAATCACAAATATTCGTCGGCTACCCCAATACCGTTTATTACCAGTGATCTTATTGAGTGAATACAGTGAGACAACGGCTCGTATTCACGGTTATCAGGTGGGTTGTGATATGTATTTGCCAAAACCTTTTGAAATGGAGGAATTAGGGGCAATTATTCGTAATTTACTAGAGCGATCGCAAGCAATCCACTCGGAATTAAGATTTCCTCATACCGAGCAGATTGAGCCAACAAGTGTTATTGCTAGACCCGCCGAACTTCATAGTGCAGAAAAAGATCATGATTTCAGTAAGCTGTATGAAAAACTTCAATTAACTCAACGGGAAACAGAAGTTTTAAAACTACTGATTGAAGGCCGCTCAAACATCGAAATCGGTCAACAACTGCATTTATCCCCCCGCACCATTGAAAAATATGTTAGCAGCCTATTGCGTAAATCCGAACTCAATAACCGTATTGAACTGATTTGCTATGCCATGGAACATCATTAACTGACGTTACCCACAGAAAAGTTAGTAATTACAATTATGTAGGGAGATAGGGAGATAATTATTGCCCCAAGTCCCCGACGCGAAGCTAGTGCTAAAGCACTTGTCTCGCATAGTTGGAGATACCGCTACGCATATCCTTTAGGGCAAGTCCCCAAGTCCCCAAGTCTCCTAAATCTCCTAAATCCCCTAAATCCCACAAGATTTAGTCTTACTGCTTATTAACTGTACCTGAGTAAACTACACCACGCTTAGCATCAACAGTGAGAATTGCGCCTTCTCGAATTATCTCGGTAGCGTTTTTAAAACCCACCACGACAGGGATGCCCAAACGCAAACCAATTACCGCAGCATGACTGGTAATATTATCTTCCTCCGTAATAATTCCTGATGCTTGACGAATAATATCGACAAACTGAGCATTAGTAGAAGAAGTAACTAAAATCTCGCCTGGATTGAAATCGTGGATTTCGGCGGCACTTTTAGCAACTCTAGCGCGACCGCTAATTGCTCCCTGTCCGATGCCCGAACCTTCCCCTAAAATTGCTTTAACTAATTCAACCTTAATCAAATCCGTCGATCCTGCTACTCCCTGAAGCGTTCCCGCCGTCATTACCACCAAGTCTCCCGCAGCCAGCCAATTTTTTTCTTGCGCTACATTAATTGCAGCTTGGAAAGTTTGCGTAGCAGAAGATAAATCTAGTACTAATAGCGGTTTGACTCCCCAGACGAGCTGTAGCCGACGAGATACATAGACATGGGGGGTAATCGCGATGATGGGTGTTTTTGGTCTAAACTTAGAAACATTACGAGCTGTTGCGCCAGTTTTAGTTAAGGTCATAATCGCTGCTGCGTCTAGCTGGGAAGCGATTTCACCTACTGCTGCGGAAATAGCATGAGTTATCGAGCGTTTGGTTCGTTTAAGCTTGTTTGTACCTTGTTCTTGTTCAATTCTACAGGCGATCGTTGCCATTGTTTCCACCGCTTCAACAGGATAATTACCTACAGCAGTTTCATTTGATAACATCACGGCATCTGTACCATCTAAAATCGCGTTAGCCACGTCTGATACTTCCGCACGAGTTGGTCGAGGATTATTGACCATGCTGTCCAACATCTGAGTAGCCGTGATAATCGGAATTCCCAAACGATTAGCCGTAGCAATCAGGCGCTTTTGCAAAATTGGCACATCTTCGGCGGGTAATTCAACTCCTAAATCTCCCCGTGCTACCATTACCCCATCGCATAATGAGAGGATGGCATCCATTTGTTCGATCGCCTCATGTTTTTCAATCTTGGCAATTATGGGAATAGACTTACCTGCACTAACAATTAAATCTTTGATTTCTAGAATATCTTGCGGGTTACGAACAAAACTTAAAGCAATCCAGTCTACTCCCTGATCTAAACCAAACATGAGGTCTTCGCGATCCTTTTGAGTTAAAGCTTTAACCGAAAGACAAACCCCAGGAAAGTTCACTCCTTTGTTACTGGAAAGTACCCCCCCCACGACAACTCTACAGTGTAAGTCTTGATTAGCTTTATCAATGCTTTCTACCTGCATTTCTACTTTGCCATCGTCTAACAAAATAGTGGCGTTTTCTGGCACTTCTAACGCTAGCTTCTGGTAGCTGATGCAGCCAATTTCTTGGTTACATTCAACTTGGCGACTAGTTAAGATATAGCGATCGCCTTTTTTGAGATTTATTTTCCCCGCTACGAATTTACCTAAACGAATTTTAGGGCCCTGTAAATCTTGTAAAATACCCACGGGCTGATCTAGTTCAAAAGCAGTCTGTCTGATTAAACGTATCGCCTTTTGATGATCTTGTTGCGTACCATGAGAGAAATTGATTCTTAAGGTAGTTGCTCCCGCTGTAATCAATTGTCTTAGAATATCGGGCTTGAGGGTGGCTGGTCCTACTGTGGCAACAATTTTTGTCCGACGCGGGTTATTTAGCGATGACATTACTTTTCTGCTCTCGATTTTCTGGATTTATTTCAGTTCGCTGCATCTTCGCGACTTCAGCCAAGAGGCTATGCAGGAATTCTAGTCGCCAGCCTAGTTTACAACACAACTAATTGTTCTAAGCACATTTTTTCGCCGATCTATTTTTGCCGATCCAAACTTGACGCTGATTAATCCTAAAGGATACACTTCGTTATCAATTGTGCTGCTGCGATCGATGGTTAACTAGCAAGCTCAAATATAATTAGCTTTTGACTTAAATTAATAACTTAGATGCAGTTTTTGCACTTTCTTCAGTCGCTTTACTCTACTTTAGATATTAAGCTAAACTTACTTTCAATTAGTTGACTTTTATCTACCTTTAATAAAGCTGTTTATTTGCCAATTTTAATATTTTCTCTATGTTAAAAAAAAATGATCTTCTTCCTTTTATTTTGGCTTTGATTTCAACCGGGTTAATTGTCTCCATGGGCTTTTTTTGGTTAATCAAGAACAATATTGCAGGGTTTGGCAAAAGTAATTTGAATAAAGATAGCATTCTTAAAGCAGCAAATGTTCAAGTAAATCCATCCCCCTCTATTGCTACTCAAACAAATTTTGTCGTACCAGCTATCGTCCCTCAAGGAACTTCTGTAATTATCAATGGCTCAGACAAGCTAGCGCAGATTAATACATCTTTACGAAAAGGTTTTCACCAGCAATATCCTGGAACTGTAATTATTACCAAAGCTGATGGTAGTGATGTTGGTTTAGATCTTTTGTATTCGAGGAATATCGATCTCTTAGCCTTAGATCGTCCTTTAAACCAAGCAGAACAAGCAGCAGGCTTAACCGCCATTCAGATCGATCAATTAAAGGTTAAGCATAATCAGACTGATTCCGCTTTATATTACGTTTACCAGCAACCACTCAATCCAGATACAGAAGCATTCTTAGGTTATGCTTTTTCTGAGTCAGGAAAAAAGGCAATCAACAGTTATTAATTACGATAATTATCGTGGTGCAGGAGCAATGCTGGAGATTGGCGGTGCAGATAAATCAATTCCCGTTCCGCGATCGTAAATTTCAATATCCCATTGTCCTGAACGATTCCCTTCAAAAGTGACAAAGCGTCCATCACCGCTAATGCTAGGATAGCGAACTTCGCCAATAAAGTTTTGCGTAAGATTTTTGCTAGTTGCGGTGGAGCGATCATAAAGGTAAATATCAGATTTTCCTAACTGTTCTGAGCGATAGACAATATAGCGTCCATCGGCACTAATATCTGCCTGTGACTGCATACTTCCAGGTTGATTTAATCCAGGTAAAGAAACTAAACGCCGTCGCTGAAGATCGTAGAGATATACACTTCGTTTAGCTGCGCGATCGCTAGTGTAAACTAAATAACGACCATTATAGGAAAAATTGGGATCACCTTCAGCGGCGAAAGAATTTAAGGAAGCGTTGATGACTTGGGTAGCAGGGGTAATGTATCTAGACTGGCAACTACTCAAAAGTAACGTCGTGATTGCCAGAATTAATTTAAGTGAAGGCGGTTTTAAACACCACTTCATTTTAGAGACTTGGTTTGAGATCGGTTATTGAACAGCAATTTACATTATCAAGACAAACTTTACCCCATTGTAAAGACCAGCGGACTAATTCAACACGGTTGGCAGCATTAGTTTTTTTTAAAATATTACTAATATGATTGTCAACTGTTCTCTTGCTGATTTCTAGTCTCTGAGCAATTTTGTGATTACTCAACCCAGTTACTACCAGCTCGACAATTTCTAGTTCTCGAGCTGATAATAATGCTTCTTGACTAAGGTTCTCAGCTTCCATTTGGGTTTACCCAGTATATTTACTCACTACATTTACCTATTGTAGAAGGTAAAGTTTCCACTTAATTAGATTTTAAGTTGTAAATGAATTATTCCGTAATAATTACATTAAAATTTATGATAAATTGCTAAACAAAGTTACCAAATACCAGTATTTTGTTACCAACTTAGGTATTTAATTTAAGTAATAAGATTGGATTTAAGCGAGCTACGTTTTTAGATGATTACTCAAGATTAGGCAAAAATTCTGGTGCGCAAATTTTGGTGGTGCAAATCTACTTGTGTTTGAATAAGTTTCGATTCCTGTCGTTCCCAAGTACCTGAATCGAGCTATTTAAGTAAAACCATCTATTGGCGATGATTTTAAGGTTACAATCGCTAACTTTGCACCACAACAAGTCAGCTGCTTAATTAATTTAGGGAAAAATATTAGGCGTTCTTCAAGAGATTTTTGACCAAATTATCTTTGACCATCATTTGACGAAACATTTCTAATAAATATTCTTGTGCCTGTTCTTTGCTTAACCCCTGCACTTGTTCTTGAAGCACTTTTAACTTAAACTGCTGCTCCATACTCAGTTGACTTGATAAATCCATGGGCATCACTCCTTAATCTAATAAGTACTCAGCCTGTAGAAATTCTATTTACGAAGCTAAGTGTTGATTTGCACTTAATCTAACACCCACCCTATAAATAGTCCATAATGTCAAGTAATAATTAATCGAAGTAACAAAAAGTTATAAAATACTTATTAAAGAACTAGAATTTTGGTGTATTTTGATGCGGAAAAAATTTTAAAATCGACTAGACAGAGGTAATAGCAACTAATTTATCGATATAGTAAATAGTAACTAGATAAAAAATAAATTTAAGTTTAGATCGAAGATGAACTCAATCAAAGACGCTAAAGAATTTTTTCAACAGAGCGCGGGGAGATGGCGATCGCAACGTACTACCCATCATTTGCCATTTAGGCGAGCAGAAAGCGGTAGCTCGGATATTAACGTCGAATTTCTAGATGCTGACGATGAGAAGATAGCCGCCATTTGCGCGATGCACGAAATAGATCCCCAAAGTGCGATCGGCGGTGCATTTGTTAGCTGGGATGGTTCAATGGCTTGGGATAAAGAAAACGAAGATCATCAAGGAACAACTGTATTTGCTTTAATTCCTGACTCAGAGGATCTGCGCAAGGGAAAATTACTCAGAGAAAGAGGTTATGCCGAAATCGTTCCTGTGGCTGGAGAGTACCACATGGATCATGAGGACGGATTAGTTTTAATTACTGAATATGAAACTATGAGCATTATCGAACGCTTCTGGTTTGTCAATTCCGATCTACGGCTACGTAGCAGTACTGTTAAAAGGTTTGGTGGGTTTAATACAGCGACTTTTTGTGCTGAATCTCGTGTTAGTGAAGCAGATGATGCTCCCTCAACAGCAGCCAGTACTGATGCCAAGTCATTTGCGATTTCTGGATGGTAATTGATTACTGATTACCAAAAGAGCAGTAAGCAAACAAAAAGTAACGCAGTACTCTGTAATATTTTGTTACTGTTGTTTATTTAGCACCCCTGTCTAACGTATGATTGGGACTAAGATTTTTAACATAATTTACAATAGGCGGAGGTTTTGACTTGTCTATTCCTTTATTGGGTTATAAACCCAGCTCCCAAAATGTTCGTGTTGAAGGATACGAGATCGGGGGAGATGACCAACCCAGAATTTATTCAGCAGAGAACTTACTTTCTTCGTCTGAGATGAATGATTTGATCGAAGTAGCTTATCGTCAAATCTTTTTTCATGCTTTTCGCGCAGATCGTGAAAGATTTTTAGAATCTCAGTTACGTAATGGTCAAATTACTGTACGTGACTTTATTCGGGGACTTTTACTCTCAGACACTTTTTACAATAGCTTCTACGTTAAAAACAGCAACTATCGCTTCGTCGAACAATGTGTCCAAAGAGTTTTAGGACGTGATGTTTACAACGAAAGAGAAAAGATTGCTTGGTCGATTAAAGTAGCCACCAAAGGTATTGAAGGTTTCGTTGACGAACTGCTAGACAGTGACGAATACATGGAGAACTTTGGTTACGATATCGTGCCTTACCAACGTCGTCGAGTGCTTGCTAGTCGCGATCAGGGAGAACGTCCTTTTAACATTACGTCTCCTCGTTATGACGAATATTATCGTGCCATTTTGGGTTTCCCACAAATTATTTGGCAAAGCGAAGTTCGTACTTACAAACCTCAAGAACAAAAACCCAAAGCAGGAAGTCCTGCTTTATATCTAGATATGGCTCGTAGCCTACCTAGTAGAGCCAATGCGCCTAGTTCAACCTCTGTGTCGAACATAAACTATCTGTCCAAAGTTCCTTATCGTAAAACTACCTAATTTACCGTTAAATATTGGTAGTGCAAAATCAGGAATTGTAGTCAACATTATTGTCTGACTAAAAAACTAAAGAGGGAAAGTTATAAATTAGCTTCATAGTTCTAACGAATTGTGTTGTTGATCTGTAACTTCCCTCTTTTTAATTACCTGTCGATTACCTTTTAATTATCTTTTGTTAATCATAGTCTTGGTAGCTAGCAGCATAAAACCATGAGTATTTAAGGAGAAAAACACTTGCAACAACTAACTCCTTGCTTTTTTTTAATAATAATCTGCGCAAATTGCGGTCACAGCTAATTAATTTATGTCTATAATTACTTATGCTTGTGGTTATCAAATCAATTGTTGAAATTACTATGATATGGGTTGAGTCAAAATTTGCCAAATCAAGGTCGATTGATTTTGCGACGCGAAGGACGCGAGCTTGCGAGCTAATCCTTTAGGGCTAGTCCTTTAGGGTTTGTTGCACTTAAAAATTCACCATAAAATTTACCGTAGTAAATAAAAATACAACTTGACGATCGGTATAACAATTAATTAATTTTATTTAGTTTCTAAATTGCGTTTAATTAATTGTAGAATCTGTTGCAGTTTAATTTTAACATTTGTTGATTAGCTACTTTTCAGGTTAAAGCGTCTGTTTTTCATTTATTGCAGAAGCATACATGAATTTTACCAAAAGAATTAAACAACTAGAAAATATTAAAAGTAAGATACAAATGAAGAGAAGCAAGCGATCTTTGTATCTATTGATTGTGCTGACAACTAGCTTTAATTCATTAGCTATGTTTGGTATCTTAGAATACTCTTTGACGCAAGATAAGAACAAAATTATTAATCAGATTGGCAATAATTACACCCAAAAAGTTAGCGATCGCATATTACTACATTTAAATAGCACCGAATCAGCAATTAAACCCAATTCTGACGATCTTCAAGCTCAGTCTTTTAAACAGCGACTGGATAATTATTTGTCAAAAATCAATCTTGGCTATTCACTCGAAACTGCTGTGATCTCTCAAGATGGTTCAATTATTGGTAGCAATTTGGGAAAAGCTGGTACTAATTCCGTGATTACTGACCAAAATATTTGGAGCTATCTTCAACCCAAATTAGATACATTGTCCAATTCAAAGTCCAATTCAAAGCTGAATCAGCCTCGTAACTTCAGTTTTAAAGTTAACCAGCAACGTTTTTTGGCACAAGTCACACCCTGGCAAAGCCAAACACTAGGATCTAGCTGGCTGGTGGTAACTATTTCGCAATCGGAGTTGGCGATAGGCTCGGTAGACGAAAATTATTGGCAATCCAAGTACCAGTATGTCATCTATTTATTATCAGCGATCGTCTTGGGTATCTTGAACTATGGTTGGTTGACCTTATTAAGTAGAAACCACAACTCAGAAAAAGAACAGCATAATTTGCCCAACTTCCAGACCACCCTCGAAACGAAGCCCCAAACAGTAGCTGAATCCTCAAGCAATCAAAGTGATTTAGCCGTTGAAAAAATAGCTCCAACTACTCCAACTGCTCCAACTGTTGATTGTGAGCCATATACTTTATTGGCGGATATGAGTCATGAACTGCGATCGCCTTTAAATGCGATCTTCGGATTTACTCAAATTATGGAGCAAGAATTACCAACAACCCAGTCCAGTCAAGAGAATATTGCAATTATTAATCGTAGTGGAGAACGCCTATTAGCAATTATTAATGATGTCGTCGATCTGGCAAAAATTGAGACAAACCGATTAACTTTAGAAGATAATCATGTAGACTTTCATGCTTGGCTGGATGATGTAGAGCAAAATTTTAGGTCTCAGGCTCGCAATCAAGGTTGGGAATTTTCGGTAATTAGACAACACAATTTACCTCACGGGGTTTGTATAGATGAACGTAGACTGCGCCAGATTTTGCGGAATTTAATTAATTATTGCCTCCAATCCACCCCCACTAGCGACATCAGCTTTAGAGTTAGTTCTAGTAGCGATCGCCAAAAGACGCTTACCACCAGTCAGCAAAATACACCTGAGAAGTACCATCTGGTTTTTGAGGTAGAAAATGCCGATTTATCACTTACCACCCAAGAATTAGCTACTTTATTCGATCCTCTAGTTGCGGTGCGACAAGAACTGAAATCGACTGAAGGTAGTTCCCTAAACCTACCGATTAGCCGTAAACTAGCTCAATTAATGGGAGGGGATATTACCGTTAGCAAGAATAAACTCTCAGAATCGGGCATAATTTTCAATTTAGAAATTCAAACAGAGAGTGTTGTTGCTCAGAAATTGCAAATTCAATCAAGTTTGAGAAGAATTATCGGTCTAGAATCAGACCAAATTGAATATCGAATTTTGATTGTGGACGATTCTAAGACTAATCGGGCAATTATGAAAAGATTTTTAGAGCCTGTCGGTTTTAAAATTCAAGAGGCAGTTAATGGTCAAGAAGCAATTGATGTTTGGTTGCGTTGGCAACCTCATATGATTTGGATGGATTTAAAAATGCCAGTAATGAATGGTTGTGAGGCTACAAAACGAATTAAGTCTTATTCCCAAACCTGCTACACGCCGATTGTGGCCTTAAGTGCTAGCACTTTAGAAGAAGATAAATCACTGTTTAAAGCAGCGGGGTGTGACGATTTTGTCGGCAAACCCTTTTCCGAAAAAGTTATTTTTGACAAAATTGCTCAACATTTGGGAATACGATACGTTTACGAATCAATTAGTTCCCCAACCGCTACTAGCAATTTTAACTTGACAGCGGATACTCTAAATGTCATGTCTCGCGAATGGTTAAATCATCTAGAGCAGGCTGCAATAGTTTTAGATCGAGATTTACTGACGCAGTTATTACAAGAAATTCCTCCAGAACATGACAACCTAAAAAAATCCCTGCAAAAACAGGTTAACGACTTTGATTTCGATAAGATTATTAGTCTAGTAAAAAAAAGTAACAGCAATTAACTAGTGAATTCTTACCCTCATTAAAATGATCGGGTTTTTCACTCCCTTAAGACAGTCCATCCTTACACACCTAAAGAAGAACAATGACGATCTCTGCTTCAAGCCAAGATATTAGTATTTTAGTGGTCGACGATCTTGCTGATAATTTACAGATTCTGGCAAATACTTTAAGTAAGCAAGGATATCAAGTACGCTGTGCTAAAAATGGTTCGACAGCATTACGGGGTGCAAGTACAATTCTGCCAGATCTAATTTTATTAGATATTAAAATGCCTGATATTGATGGTTATGAAGTTTGCCAACAGTTAAAGGCGAATAAAGAAACTTGCGATATTCCCGTTATTTTTCTCAGTGCTTTAGATGATGTTTTAGATAAAGTTAAAGCTTTTGAGGTTGGGGGAGTTGACTATATTAGCAAACCATTTCAAGTTAAAGAAGTTTTAGTTCGGGTCAAAAATCAAATTGCTCTACAATTAGCCAAGGCTGAAATCACAAAACTAAACCAAGATCTTGAAAGAAGAGTTCATCAACGCACGATCGGACTAGAAACTGCGATGCAAAAACTAGAGCAAGCACAACAGCAGTTAATCCACGATGCTCTGCACGATAGCTTAACAGGATTGCCAAATCGAACTTTGTTGATCGAAAGAATTCAATATACCATTGCTCATGCCAAACGCAATCCTGATTATAAGTATGGAGTACTATTTATCGACCTCGATCGCTTTAAAGTGATCAATGATAGTCTGGGTCATTCAATTGGGGATGAATTGTTAATTGCCGTATCTAATCTACTCCAAGAATGCGTCAGAGAAAACGATCTTGTAGCTCGCTTGGGAGGAGATGAATTTGTTATTTTGCTAGATGGGATCAAAAGCATTCAGGATGCAACTTCAATCGGCGAGCGAATTCAGCAAAAAATGCGATCGCCATTTGACTTACAGGGTCAGAATATTTTTACCAGCGCCAGTATTGGCATTGTATTTGGCTCAACCGAATATCATAACCCTGCTGATTTGATGCGGGATGCTGATATTGCCATGTATCGCGCCAAAGACAAGGGAAAAGCACGCTATACAATTTTTGACAAGACGATGTACGATGAAACTCTCAAGTTAGTTGAATTAGAGAATAGTTTACGTTTTGCGCTCAAACGTAACGAGTTAACCATGCACTACCAACCAATTATCTCTTTGGATAATAATCACTTGGTGGGTTTTGAAGCTTTGATTCGCTGGCAACATCCTGAACGGGGTGCTATTTCTCCCGTGGAATTTATTCCCATCGCGGAAGATACTGGATTAATCTTAGATATTGGCGAATGGCTACTTAAAGAGGCTTGCCAACAACTTCAAATTTGGCGACAACAATTTGCCTCCGTTCCTCAGATTAACTCGCTCAAAATGAGTATCAATTTAGCTAGTCAACAGCTACAAGAGCCTGAATTTATTCAAAAACTCGATCAAATTCTGCTGGAAACTGGATTAGAAGGTAGTTCTTTAAGGCTAGAGATTACTGAAAGTGTCTTAATTGAACCAGAAGGAACTATCCAAAACACCCTCAAACAGATTAAAAATAGAAACATTAAATTGAGTATTGATGATTTTGGCACAGGATATTCTTCTTTAAGCTATTTACGCCGTTTTCCCATCGACAATCTCAAAATAGACCGCTCTTTTATTAACCAAATGAACTTGGATTCAGAGAACTTTGAAATTGTGCGGTTAATTATTACCTTGGCGAAAACTTTGGGTATGAAGACGATTTCTGAGGGGGTAGAAACTGCTCTTCAGCTAGATCGATTGAAAGGTCTAGGGTGTGAATTTGCTCAGGGATATTTGTTTTCCATACCCTTAGCTCCCAAAGAAATTGAATTAATGTTAGCTAAATATCCTCAGTTTTAATAGTGTTAGAAATTAGTTTCGGTTACGCAGAACTTGCAAAAGTTTGCTAAATTCGGCGGGAAGAGGAGCGATCGCCGTAATTAATTTTTCGGAAAGCGGATGAATTAAAGATAGTTGTCTGGCATGGAGAGCTTGACCAGAAAGATTTACTTTTAAGGAACGATTTGAGCCGTAGATACTATCTCCCACCAACGGATGTCCATAATGAGCGCAATGAACTCTAATTTGATGAGTTCGTCCTGTTTCTAGGAGAAATTGCATCAGACTATAGTTGCCGATTCTTTCTAAAGTTTGCCAGTGAGTCACGGCTGCTCGACCACCATGTTCGATCGCAATTACCCCCATCTTTTGGCGATCGCCTTGATGACGACCAATTGGTAAATCAATTGTCCCAAGCTCATCAGCAAATGAACCGTAGATCACACCCCAATATTCTCTGCGGGCAGTTTTAGCTTTAATTTGTGCCTGGAGATGTTGATGTGCGCGATCGCTTTTTGCCACCACAATTGCCCCTGTCGTATCTTTATCGATGCGGTGAACTATACCAGGACGTTCCACTCCGCCAATGCCAGCTAAAGATTTGCAGTGATATAAAAGAGCGTGAACTAAAGTACCTGTATAGTGTCCAGGTGCAGGATGAACCACCATACCTGCGGGTTTATTGACAATAATTAAATGTTCATCTTCAAACAGAATATCTAGAGGAATATTTTCAGGAGTCAAATCTAATGGTTTTGGTTCGGGAATAGTGACCAAAAGGCGATCGCCAGGAGCTATTTTTACTTTTTTGCTACTACAAATGCGATCGTTCAACTTTACATGACCATTTTCAATCAACTTTTGCACGCGAGAACGAGAAATATCCGTTATTTGTGTTGATAACCAACTATCAAGGCGATCGACTTGCTTAGTTACCTGTAGTGTAATTTCTTGAATAATACCCTCGACCGATAATTATGGTAAGTTTTGACTAACATTCATTTTATTAGTTTAAAGCTTCCCGTACATATTGAGGGACAATTTCCGCTCCCAACCTCAGTATTTTTATTTAGTACTTAATACTTACTTAAATAAGAAATAGGAAATAGGAAATAGGAAGTAGAATTTCAAATTTATTACACTTGTTTATTTACTTATTTTGTTAATTAATAATATAAATACAAAATAAGCAGTTTTATTTATATTAACGTGTAGAAACTATTTATCTTAAACTGTTAATTTACTAAGTAAACTAACATAGTTAAATTATTTTTTTGCAGCTATTTACTTGGTGTTGCAAAGATCGTGAGTCAATCATTATTTATAGCTTCATATAATCAGATTGACAATTCAATTATTACGTACACAATTGATAAAGAAAGCTTTATTTTTAGCTGTTTATAAGCTTAGTTACTCTAGTTAAAAATACTGATATTTATTAAAAGTTTGACTAGTAAATATTAAGTTCTTAATAGTAACTGTTTATGGCTAATAGATTAATTTTATATTGAAACGAGGAAATATAATGTCAACTGTAAGAACGTATTATCCTAAACCAGAGGCTGTTGAAATCGAAAACGGTAAAGATGAATCAACTGCTACTGGTAACAATTTAGTAATCAACACCCGAAATGAAGATGTATCTGTTAGAACATTAGTCAGTGACGATCCTATTTCCGTTTTTACTGGCACAGGAAATGACACAATCATCGGTGGAGATAGTGAATTTGGCGATGATTATATTGATAGTAAAGCTGGAAACGATTATGTTGATGGTAAAGCAGGAGACGATATCATTGTTGGTAGTGATGGAGATGACACCCTTTTCGGCAGCGCAGGCGATGATTCTCTTGATGCTGGGATAGGTAATGACTCTCTTGATAGTGGCATCGGCAATGACAGCATAATTGGTGGAGCTGGCAATGACAACATATTTGGTGCTGATGGAAATGACACCATAGTTGGTGGAGCTGGCAATGACACCATGGTCGGTGGTAATGGGGATGATGTTATAGAGATGGGAGCTGGTGATAGTGTTGCAGGTCTTTTGGGATCAGATACATTTCGCCTTGACTTATCCCAACAATATGATGCTAGCAATGCTCCCATAATCACTGATTTTGAGTCAGTAGGAGATAAGATTTCTATCTCAGGACAAGGGGATGCAGCTTTAAGTTATGACGCAGAAACTGGAGAGCTTTTATTAAACGGTGAATCAATACTTAAGCTAGATGGAAATGTTTCTCTAAGTGCAGGGAATATAGTTGATTCAACAGGTAACGAATTACCAGTTGATTCAGTTGAACCTCCTGTACTTTATAAACTTTCAGGTACTGTCTATAACGACACTAATGCTCCCGATAGTAATACGATTGAAGATACTGATGCACCTATTGCTGGAGTAGAAGTCCAACTATTGGCTGCTGATGGTACTACTGTCATTGAGACTGCAACTACTAATGCCAATGGTTTCTATGAGTTTACTGACTTGGCTGATGGTGACTATGTAGTCAAAGAGACTCAACCTGCTGGTTATGATTCAGTGGCTGATAAAGATGGTGGTGATCTCAACCAAATTTTAGCCACAATTGCTGGGGCGGACTCTATCGGTAACAACTTTTTAGAAGAAGTTACTCCAGTTGAACCTCCTGTACTTTATAAACTTTCAGGTACTGTCTATAACGACACTAATGCTCCCGATAGTAATGCGATTGAAGATACTGATGCACCTATTGCTGGAGTAGAAGTCCAACTATTGGCTGCTGATGGTACTACTGTCATTGAGACTGCAACTACTAATGCCAATGGTTTCTATGAGTTTACTGACTTGGCTGATGGTGATTATGTAATCAAAGAGACTCAACCTGCTGGTTATGATTCAGTGGCTGATAAGGATGGTGGTGATCTCAACCAAATTTTAGCCACAATTGCTGGGGCGGACTCTCTGGGTAACAACTTTTTAGAAGAACTGACTCCAGTTGATCCTGTTGATCCTGTTGACCCAGTTGATCCTGTTGACCCAGTTGACCCTGTTGATGGTGGCGAAGAAACAAAAGTATACCAGTTTGTTAATCCTTCATTAGGCTCTTATTTTTATACAGTTGATGAGTATGAGCAAAGTGTAATCGCTGAAACCCTAGATAATTATGAGCTTCAAGAAATTCAACCAGGAGAAGCTATCAGAACGCTGACTGAGGATGAAGTCGATCCGCTAACAGGAACGGAGTCGGAAGAAGTCTACCGTTTATTCAATACTTCTTCAGGATCGCATCTTTATACAACTAGTGAATTTGAAAGAGATTCTATCTTGGAAAATCTTGATAATTACACTTTAGATGACAACCTGTTTTTTGCTTATACAGAAGAAGCAGAAGTGGCAGGCTCAATTGACGTTCATCGTTTCTATAATCCTATTGAAGATGTCCACGTATTTACTCATAGTGACGCCGAAATAGAAAAAATGATGGCTGACTCAGAGAACTTTAATGATGAAGGCATTGCCTTTTATGTTATGCCTGATGTTATGAGTTAAATAATAGTAGATTTATTATTATTTATTTAGAATATTTTTGATTAAAGGGTCTGTGGTAGATTTATCGCAGACTCTTTTTTGATTAATATTTATTTAGCGATTAGTTGAAAGTAATCCTCTAAAACATCATTTTTAGTTGCTAATTGCTGCAATGATTGATAAACAATAGACCTCTGACATGAATATATTTTTTAATGCCAGTTGACAATTGCTGACTTGCAGCTTCATACTTCATACTTTATCAAGATTGATAATTCCTACAAGAGATCTAATTATGCTTACCTACTTATAATAAAGTTACTCAATTACTAAAACTATTTCATGTGGTTTGGTATAGTTATTCAGTTTACCTACAATTGGTTTAATTTTACAGTGGGAATCGAGAAGTTATTAATGGGCATTGTCTTATGTAGCTTGGGATTACAGTCATTACCAGCCCAAGCCGAATCGAAAATGTATAATCCTACAGTAATCACCTCAGAAACAGAAGTATCTGATACCTTAACGGTAGATGATATTCCCACGGGAGATGGTGGATTTGCCCGTGACTACTTAGTGGAGTTAGAGAAAGGCGATCAGGTAACTATCGATCTGAACTCGGACAATTTTGATGCGATGGTCATGTTGATTGCAGGAGATGGAGCTAAAGTTGCCGAAAATGATGATGGGCCTGATGGTTCGACCAACTCCTTGCTTTTTTCCCGCATTACCGAAGCAGGAAAGTATATTGTGCGAGTAAGAGCCTATGGTGATACTAGTGGCGGAAAGTATACCCTCAAGCTGACTCGGCTTAAACCTGCGAGTAAATAGCTTTATTGACGAATTGAATAAAGAAATAAATAAGCAGCGAGTATCGCCAAGGGAGTAATGATAATTGTATAAAAAAGTAACTGATATTTAAGAGACCTAAATCCTTCAAGGTTAACTATCCAATCTACTCTTGACCAGGGAATATAGCTGAAAAAGCTAGTTGCTGGGGTAAATTCAAATGAGTATTTATTTTCGGGCTTATTTATGTACAAATCAAGCTTTTTATCGGCAAAAACCACTAATATCCGAGCAAGATCATTATTTTCAAATATTCGAGGAATCCGAAATCTGGGTTGAGAAGCAGCGCTACCTGTGATTGGAGTTCTGAGACGAAGGTGTAAGTCTGTTCCTTCTTGACCGATTAAAAGATTGTGACTTTGCGTTCCTGCTGATAATGACATAATTCTCGCTGGGCCAAATTGCTGGGGATCGTTACTAGCAACAGCCATATAAAGACTAAATTCACCAGTTTTTTTTAATTTCTGGCTAAGAGCTGCTGCTGGCTGGGCTGTTTTCAGCCATTGTCTCGAATTTACTAAGATTTCACTATTTTCTAATATCTCTAATCTCTGCTGATCGTTTGACGATCGCTCTATAGCAGATGAAGCTGAAAGACCTTGCCACAAAAGCTTAGGGAGATGGTGACTACGATCCTGGTAGGAACTTGCTCCAGCAGTAAACTTGACAAAGGTTACCAAGTCAGGAGACTGAGCAAAAAAAGTATCAGGTTCGATCAATGTCTGTTGGACTTGTGATTGATTAAAACCGCGATCGCTGATATATAAATTACTAATCTGTCCGTTCCATGGGCGATCGCCTGTAACCTCATTACCAATGGTTAAATGGAAGTTGTCATCCCAGTTCGCCAGATTAACATTAGCGAGTAAAGTTAAAACCATTACCAGAACTAGAGAGCAATAGCTGGCGATCGCAATTAAGAGGGATTTTAAACTAAGGCGATTTGAATCTCTGTAAATGATCCCCTTCAGTAACTGAGCAAGATTACTCCGCCAAAAGTAGAGCAATGCGCCTATAGTTCCCCCTAAGCTATTACAGATAATATCCGTGACATTAGAAACACGACTAGATAAAGAGAGCTGAATTATTTCTACGGCGCTTGAAGTCAAGATACTCCCCAAACAGGCAACCGCTAAAATTGCTGGAGTGCTTAATTGCTTACGAGCGGAAATGCTCGCCAAACTAATGCCCAAAGGAATAAATAACAAAATATTCTGCCAATAATCCTTAACACTGCCGCCAAATTCAAACTTTTGGAGGAGAAATGGAAATTGTCCAGAAAATCCCGCAGGAATCTGGAAGTTAAAAGGAGATGTTGTGGCGATGACAATCGCAGCAAGACTGGCAATAAATAATAAGTTGCCCCAGCGTGGCGATCTATTTCTTAGATTCATTAAATTAATTTAATTCCCATTACTATTGTCAATAATGTAGAGACAAGTAGTAACAACTAATTGGCAATCCGCTCCTTAAAATCAATTAACAACTGCATATTGTCAATCATAATATTTTTGAGATCTTGGGTTAGAGGCAATGCTCCTTGTGGACCAAACCATTGGTCAAAAATGGCGACGTATTCTGGCTGCTCATCTAGTACCCCCTGCATAAACTTGGTGAGGGTATAGTTAACTGTGTTGAGAAATTGAGAGTTATTTTCTGGCACCATACAGGCAATCCCTTCAAAGGAATAATCGCCAACAATTTGCCAATTTTGCCGATCTGGAGCGTTTTGAAGCCAGCTTTCTAGTAAAATTCCATCTGAAGCAAAAGCGTCAATTTTTCCCGATCGCAGTGCCGCAAAACCTTCTGCGCGATCTTTAAGTAAGACAATCTCAGCTTGAGGTTGAATGGTTCTAATAACCTGTTCGTTGGTAGTTTTAGCTAAAGCACCAATGCGTAAATTGACTAGAGACTGGGGATCCCAATACTTATTGCCTCTTTTGGTTAAAAGCCTAGTTCCTGTAGAACCATAGCTAAAAGAAAAATCAATGATGCGATCGCGCTCCCAAGTAAAGCTGCTAGCATCACAAACTATGTCTACTTCTCCTGAAATCAGTTGAGGAATACGTTTTTTCGGCTCCAAGGCAACTAACTCTAGGTCGATTTCTTGCTTGTATTCTTGTTCTAACTGACGGGTAATTAATTCTAAAATATCGACGGAATAGCCCACTAGTTCCCCTTGCTCATTACGATAGGCAAAGGGTAAGGCATCTTTACTTGTACCTGCGGTTAACGTTCCTGTACGAGTTATTTTTTCCGCTACTGATTCCGCTACAGCATTAGGAGTAGCCCAAGTTAGTAAACCTAGACTGAGAAAACAAATCGCCGTTGATTTTGCCCACAAGTACCGCAACATAAATAGTGCCTTTTTTCAATTGGGTTCGTTACAGTGTTAGATCAAAAATGCCAAAATGCCTAGTTTAGTCACTGTTATTTAAGAATTTTCGCCAAAAATATTATTATTTGTTCATAACTAGAGGAAGAAAAATTGTGACTCGAATCTTTTTAGCGATCGCTTCAATGTCAGGCGGTATATCAGTAGTATTTGGTGCTTTTGCCAGTCATGCTTTGAAAGATCGTCTAAGCGCTAATTCTTTATCAATTTGGGAAACAGGCACTAAATATCAGATGTATCATGCCTTGGCTTTGATGCTGGTAGCCTTGTTGATTTCTCGTTATCCTAATTCGACGTTGTTGACAGTAGCGGGATATGCCTTCATTGCTGGGGTATTTATCTTTTCTGGTAGTCTTTACGCTTTGACTTTAACGGGAATGAAGTGGCTGGGGGCAATTACACCAATTGGGGGAATGGCATTGATTATTGGTTGGCTTTGCTTGGCACTTGCTACCTGGAGAATTGAATGAAGAAATGGTTAAGGTAACTCTAAAGAGAGATAATCCATCAGGATGGTGAAAACTAGCTGTAGAATCTTACATAGATTATCGAGCCAACAAGATATTTATCAGGTATTTTCTCAGTCTTTTTAATCGATCAGCTCTAAAGTTTTTAGCAAATCCAGATTATGCGCATTGCCTTATTTACCGAAACGTTTTTGCCCAAGGTTGATGGTATCGTTACCCGTTTACGCCACACCATTGAACATCTTGAACGTAATGGCGATCGCGTCCTCGTAGTTGCTCCTGAAGGAGGATTAACAGAATATAAGGGAGCAAAAGTCTATGGTATCCCAGGGATGCCTTTACCGTTATATCCTGAATTGAAGTTGGCTTTACCTCCTTTGGGGACTAAAAATGCGATCGAGGAATTCCAGCCCGATTTGATTCACGTCGTTAATCCTGCGTTTCTGGGGGTAGGAGGGATTTACTATGCCAAAACAATGAATATACCTCTAGTAGCTTCCTATCATACCCATTTGCCACAATATCTCCATCATTACGGTTTAGGGGCATTAGAAGGACTGCTGTGGGAATTATTAAAAGCGGCTCATAATAAAGCGCGGTTAAATCTTTGCACCTCCAGCGCCATGGTGAAAGAATTGATAGATCATGGTATTGAGCGAGTAGATCTCTGGCAAAGAGGGGTAGATACCGAAATGTTTCAACCTCATTTGGCTTCGATGCCAATGCGATCGCGTCTGACTCAAGGAAATCCTCAAGATCCACTGTTGCTCTATGTTGGTCGAGTTTCCGCCGAAAAACAGATCGATCAAATCAAACCAGTTTTAGAAGCAATTCCCCAGGCTCGTTTAGCAATTGTGGGGGATGGCCCCAGCAGAGAAACCTTAGAAGCTCACTTTGCGGGGACTAAAACAAATTTTGTCGGTTATCTCGAAGGACTAGAATTAGCTGCTGCGTTTGCTTCGGCTGATGCCTTTGTCTTTCCCTCGCGCACCGAAACTTTAGGCTTAGTGTTGCTAGAGGCTATGGCTGCGGGTTGTCCTGTGGTGGCTGCTCGCTCTGGCGGTATTCCTGATATTGTTACTGATGGAGTCAACGGTTATTTATTTGAACCAGACGATCCCCAGGGAGCAATTATCGCCACTAAATCTTTATTAGCAGCCACTCAAGCTCGGGAAGAATTGCGCCGTAATGCTCGTTATGAAGCTGAACAGTGGGGTTGGGCTGCTGCCACCCAACAACTACAAAGTTACTATCGCAGCGTTCTTCAAGCTGAATATGGAGTTTCGGCTGCTTAAAGCGAAAAATGCTATTCAATGTAAGACGCTTGGTGTGAATTAGCTTCGTTTAAATTAACTAGCTTTTAGCTAAAAATAAATCACTATAACGGAGTGTATGCTAAAGCACTAGCTTCGCGTCGTCCTTTAGGATAATTTTTAATTCACATTAGGCGTATTGTACAAAAATATTAATTTAAATATGAGGTCTCTCGAAGTTGAAGAACAAGTGAAGTTGTTTATATCGCAAAAAACAGAAACTAAATTAGAAAAAATTTCTCTGCAAAGTGAATTAGCAAAAGACTTCGGCGTTGATGGTGATGATGCAGTTGAACTAATGCAAAATTTCTCCCCTCACGGGGTGACAAACAGTTCAAAAAGATGAAAGGATAAGCATTTTCGCCCTGATACCCTGTTGATAAAAAGGGAGCTTATTAGGAGTAAGTATCATTAACTGCACAACCCAATTATCACACATTTGGAAAGCTTTAACCCACAAGCTGCCATACAAACCTATCCAGAAATTACTGTGCCTTTTGTCTTTTCGCAAATTTTCTCTCAATCTACAAATATATTTTGTTAATCCCTTGAAGCCAATCACTTGACCTTTTTTGACAGCACAAGTATAAGCAATAGCTATCAGTAAAATTAGAGATAATAAACGCTCATCTTTGCCTTGACATTGTTCCAAGTTGTAACCACCTGTTTTACAATCTTTAAACATTGCTTCGATTCCCATACGTTTTTTATAAGCTTTAATTGTTTGTTTTAAGCAGGATAAATTATTGATTAAATACCACCCCTCATTTTTCTTCTTTCCTTTGGTTGCTTTACTCCAATAAAAAGCAACATTTACCAAGCGCCATACCTACTTGTTTAGTAAATTTAACTTGTTTCAAATAAAAAGATGTTCCTGGCTTTAATCCTAAAGATATTAGTTGCTGACAATCTTTGCCTTCTGGTTGGATGTATTTATTACTTTTAGTTCTTAGAACGTATTTAACACCTTGTTTTGATAGCCAGTCAGCCAGATTGATATTCCCAAATTCACGGTCGCCAATTACGACTACTTGATATCCTTTTAATAATCTCAAGGTTGACTTTAGTAATCTCTTTTGTTCAGCAATATTACTATTCCCTTTCTTATCTAGTAACATCCAATTTAATGGAATGGCTCTTTTATTTTTAATTAGACTAGCTACGAACAAATTTCGTTCTTGCCATCTAGTTCTATCAATAGCTAAATAGCAAACTCTTTTTGTTTTTTGATTGATTTTCAACCACTTTTTAATTATGGGAAACCACATACATCTGGTTGTTAACTGTGGTAAAACTAAAAATCTTTGAATATGGCGACGACGACTCTGATATTTGATTGGAATCGGTAAGATAGCCGCTAATTTCTCTATTTGAATGGTTCTATAGCTCTGTAATATCAAAACAATTATTCTTAGAGTTGCATACTGTCTGGGAGTTAATAATTGCGAGATGCATTTGTGATAAAATTCTGGCAACATTTTTATTTGGGGGTCTTTCAACTTATCTTGACCCCTTTTTTCTACCATTTCACTGCTACACCCTACTGTTTATCTTCCTTTTTAGTCCTTTGTCACCCCATGAGATTTCTCCCAAAGATTTCAAGTAGATTTATCAACATTTGAATTTAATAAATATTTTGGTATGGAAGCTGGATTTAATCCGATTATATGGATTATTTCAGTATTATTAAATGCTCCCATATCTAACTTGGAACCATTAACCGTTCAAGATTTAGTTAATTCGGCAATGGCGAAAAGGTGGATTGAAAAATAAACTTCTTAAGCTTGAATGGGAAGATGATGACAAGTCTGTTTATATATTCCTCTAGTGCGATCGCCGATCTGTAGTAGCACGTCTAGACTAAAATGCTGGGTTAATAAAATCTTAAAATGTTTGTCTACATTCAAGAGGCGCAATATTTTTACCCAACAAATTAATGTAGACGCGCTACTACTAGTGATGATAGTAATTTATATCGCTAGGGTATTAACTTTGATGGCTTATTTTCAAGCAGATTGTTGAGTTCGGTAGGATTTCGTTTCAGCAAGCAAACGTCTAATTAAATTACCTTTATTAATTCCCTGCTTTTCTGCTTCTTGACTAATCCAAGCTTCCAAACTAAGTGGCAATCTTACTCCAATTGGTTTCCCCAAAGGTTCATTGTTAGGAGAAGTAAATTGACCTTTGTTTCTGGGCGATTTGGATACTTGTTCAAATCCTTTGTTGGCTGGCATTTCTATCTCTCTACTCTCCACAGTCGTAACTAAAACTTATTGGGATAATTTTTTGGATTAATTTTTATAAACAAGTAACTTATAGCTTTCTATTTCCACGTTAACGCGGTATATTAACTAGGTAAGTATTAAATAAATTTGTTGAAGCGATCGCTCCTTATAAATTCTTGGAGGAATTCAAGCGATCGCCTGTCATTAAAAAATCACAGATTTAACCATGACTAATTATCTATCAAGTTTAAACCAAACAAGCTCACGCAGACAACCATCGCACCGAAGCCCAACAAATCTTCAAGCAGGACAAAAAGTTTACCTCCACGGCGACACCGAATACACAGGAACGCTAATTCGATCAATCGAGCGAACCTATCCCCAGAAATGGACAGTAGAGCTAGATGCTGGCGGTTACGAAGCCGTTAACCTAGAACGCATATCCCTAATCCAATCCCAGTCATCAAGTGCGATCGAGGCAAATCTAGAAATCCCCTTTGGCGATGAACCCCAAGCAACTATCTCGCAACTTGAAAAAGAAATCATCGCCCTTAAAACAGAAGTCCATAAACTGAGACAAGAAAACGAAATCATCAAAAAAGACCTAGAACAAGCCAAACAAATCATTCGTAGAGCAAAAGATATTTCGCCGATCATGCGCCTTAGTCTCCAACGAGTCATGAGATTAGCCCATCAAGCCTGCATGGATGTAAAACGCACCGTCGGTGGCTGGATTCTGAAGATGGGAGACAAAGCCCGTAAGTTTCGCCGTCTTGCTGATATCTGGGATATTCTTTCTCAAGACGATTTCTACTTGAGCGATATTTTCCCTGAAGATAAATTAATTGCTCTAGACCTAATTCTGCCAGCCCGTCTGCCAAAAAGACCAATGCCAGCTGAGAAAACAACCTTCCCTTTAATCAGACCTGAAGATGTGCTGAGGAGGCGTACCATGAAATTAGTCAAATGTTCGTGAACGCAAAGCGATTTAACTGCTTAATTCATGACTAAGATTTGACTGTACAGCCAGTGGTAGCTTCAATTCTGAAGTGGAGTATCATTCTGGAGCGGTTTACATCGGACTTTTGATGATTTACGTCTATAGCGAGCTACAGTCAGGATTTCGTTGGTTAAGGCAGTATAGCGGTGCAAGTCCCAGTTTTGCTTGTGTTCTGGGTTTTACAGAGACAGGACTAATCCCAGGAATTTCCGCCGCAGGAGCAACGCCACAAGCTCGTGAATATACGGCGATCGCTGATGCGGAATTTTTAGCCAAGGGAGTGCAGCCAGATTATCAGCACCCTTTACCAATTCTGACAGCAGGAGTCTCTCCTACTTTTATTTCTCGCGCCGTGGTTGAAGCTTTAAATATCCCAACCTATATTTTTAACGCAGGTTTACCCCACCCCCCTACCGTGGATACAGTCGACCTATCAGGAGTTGTGGCTAAATGCCTTTCTTCTAGTCAAGCAATGCCGTTGCCGAAGGTACAACATTTATTTAGTCAAGGCTTAGAGTGGGGCGATAAGCTAGCGCAGACGGCTGATTATTTAATTATTGGAGAATGTGTCGTTGGGGGGACAACTACAGCCCTAGCTCTGTTAACCGCTTTAGGCATCGAAGCTCAAGGAATGGTTAATAGTAGTCATCCTCGCTGTAATCATCAGCAGAAATGGTCAGTCGTGGAAACTGGCTTATCAAAGCTAGATCTAGATCGATCTGATGATCCTTTAGCCTTAGTGGCAGCCATTGGCGATCCGATGCAGATCGTCGTCGCGGGAATGGCGATCGCTGCTAGCCGTCGGATTGGTGTGATGTTGGCGGGGGGAACGCAAATGCTCGCGGTATTTGCCTTAATCAAAGCGATCGCTGAGTATCATCAACTCTCGACTCGGCTATCTCAAATCGTTGTGGGGACAACTCGTTGGGTAAGCGAAGATCCCACAGGTAATACGGTAGGGTTGGCAAAACTTGTTGGTGGAGTCCCCTTGCTTGCTACTGGCTTAAGCTTCTCCACTTCAAGATATCCCAGCTTACGGGCTTATACCCAGGGATATGTTAAAGAAGGGGTTGGTGCAGGAGGCTGCGCGATCGCGACTCACCTCAAACAAAATTGGACTTCCACTCAATTACTCACTGTCATTGAAAGTTCATTTGCTCGTTATCGTAGTTTAAGAATGAATTCTATAGGTTAATAATTGTTCTTCCAATGCTGCGATCCGATTGTATGCTGCGGTAAGCTGTGCTGTTAGACGGCGAATTTGAGTATCTGGAGCAAGATTATCGCTGTTAGAGCTTGTACTACTAGTACTACTATTGTCATCCACCAAAATATCTTTGTGAGTTAGCTGATATTCTGATTCATTAGCTTGTCTGGCAAATTTATTGGAGCTTGAAGTAAAACTAGGCAAAGAATAAGACTCTTGTTGAACGCGCTGGGGAGACTGGCTACTCAAACCTTTAACCTGAGTCCCAATTTCCTCAATTAGCTGATGTAAGCAATCTATCTTTTCACGCAATTCGCTGATCTGTATTTGTAATGTATCCATATAGTTTTAAGTAATTAATTGGCAGATAATTGATCTGCTCTCATGCTAGAAGAATTGTTCTAAATAATCACGACTATTCCTGATTCATTTAACAATTGCTCAACTTATTTTGATAAAGATTTTAATCTTAGTCAAAACCATGAATTTCAAGGCATAATTGCCTTAAATCGCTGAATAAATAGGTATATTGTTGAAGAAAAAAGTATCTATTTTTCCCAGTAAATGTACTCTCATTTTTTTTGTTCAGAACACTTAATGAACTACCAGTTATCGCGCCGTTATTTTCTCCGCTCTAGTGCTACTCTGGCTTTATCGCAATTACTCTCAGGCTGTGGTGGTCAAGCAACGGCACAAATCTTACTTTTAGAAAACTCTATACCTTTACAATCTATCAGAGATTTTAATAAATCATTATCTCAAAATCAAAAAATTGAATTCAAACCTCAAACCCAAATTTCCCAAATCTTTGATTCACTTTACACTTTACGGCACTATAAAAAGCCAGATCAAAAAATTAAAAATGCTCTCGATAAAATCTTGAACAAGGTTGAAGTTTATCCTAGTTTGACTACTTTAGGAGATGCGTGGTTATCGACAGCAATTAAACAGAATTTGATTCAACCTTTGTCGAGTAAATCTTTGCCTAATTGGCATAAATTACCCAAAACTTGGCAAAAATTAGTACAGCGTAATGCTCAAGGAGATTTAGCAGATAATGGTGCGATTTATGGCGCACCTTATCGCTGGGGAAGTACGGTAATTGCTTATCGCCGCGATAAACTCGAATCATTAAATATCACTATTAAAGATTGGCAAGATCTTTGGCTGCCAGAATTGCGCGATCGCATTTCTTTATTAGATTCACCTAGAGAAGTGATTGGCTTAACTTTAAAGAAACTAGGACAGTCTTACAATCTAAATAATTTAGATACTGTAAGTAATTTAAAAACTGAATTATTAGCTCTTCAGAAACAGACAAAGTTGTATAGTTCAGATCACTATCTCGAACCCTTGGTTTTGGGTGATACTTGGGCTGCTTTGGCTTGGTCAACGGATATCTTGCCCTTACTTAAACGTTATCCTGAGATTAAATTTGTGATTCCTCAGTCGGGAACATCTCTCTGGGCAGATCTTTGGGTTAAGCCTCAATTACCTCAAGCTTTATTAACCAGCGATCGCGCAGAGCAGTTTAAGATTGTCTCAGAATGGATCGACTTTTGCTGGCAACCGAAAACAGCAAAACAAATATCTTTATTCACCGATGGCATTTCGCCCATCTTAGCTACTTTACCGCGCCAGGAAATACCCCAAGATCTTCAAGACAATGTTTTTGTTAATTCAGCAATTTTGAATTCCGACAAAAGCGAGTTTTTATTACCCCTCAAGCCTGAAACAGAGCAGCAATATCGGGATTTATGGCTTAAAGTTAGACAGTCTTTGTAATGGAAAATAGGAAATAGGAAATAGGAAATAGGAAGTAGTATTTCAAAGATATCCTAACGTTTTATGTAGTGCTATTTATATTTCAAGCCCTGATCCGAACTTGAGCTAAAAGCTAAAAGCTAAGAGCTAAAAGCTAAAAACAAAAACTAATGAATTCAAAAGAGATTAATCCACAACAACAGTCAGCTAGAGAGAAATTTCAGCAGATTTGGGGCTATGAAGATTTTAGACCACCTCAAGGAGAAATTATACAAACTCTTTTAACGGGTCAAGATGCACTAATCATTTTGCCGACGGGGGGTGGGAAGTCGATCTGTTTTCAGCTACCAGCACTGTTACAAACGGGATTAACCCTGGTGATTTCTCCTTTAGTAGCGTTGATGGAGAATCAAGTTAATCAGCTACGGCAGTTGGGTTTATCTGGGGCATTACTCCATAGTGAGTTGCCTAGAAGTGAAAGACAAAAGACGCTACAGGCGATCGCTAAACAGCAATTAAGTCTGCTCTATTTATCTCCTGAAACTTTACTCAGTCTTCCCGTCTGGTCAATTATTATTCAACCAGAAATTAAGATTACGGGCATTATCTTAGATGAGGTTCACTGTCTAACTCAATGGGGAACTACTTTTCGCCCTGCCTATCGACGCTTGGGTGCAGTACGTCGTAGTTTATTAGAGCATAAACCAACAGGCACAAAAATTGCGATCGCTGCCTTTACTGCTACAGCCGATCCTGATGCACAGCAGGAGATTACCCAAGCTCTAGAGTTAAAACAGCCTGAAAAATTTTTAATTAGTCCCTATCGGCAAAATCTCAGCCTCAAGATCGAGACAGTTTGGACTCCCAGAGGCAGAAAACAACAGATGCTTAGGTTTATCCAAGCTCACAATCATCAGTCAGGTTTAGTATATGTGCGATCGCGTCAAGATAGTCAAACATTGGCAACCTGGTTTAAATCATTGGGTTATGCCACCGCAGCTTATCATGCAGGATTAGTCACGACTGCAAGACGCAACATTGAGCAAGGCTGGATTTCAGGTAAAATTCAATTTGTTATTTGCACCTCTGCTTTTGGTATGGGGATCGATAAACCGAATGTTAGATTCGTCGTCCATTATCACGCACCAGAATTATTAGCGGAATATGTGCAGGAGATTGGTAGAGCGGGAAGAGACGGTAAACCAGCTCAGGCTCTAACTTTGATTAGTGAACCCACGGGATTACTCGATCCCGAAGACAAGCAGCGCAGTCAGTTTTTTACTCGCAAATTGACACAACAATATCGTCAGGCACAACAGCTAGTTAGACAAATACCCAACCAAGGGAATATTGCCACGATTAAAGAGCAGTTTCCTGAAGGCGAAATCACTTTAGGCATCTTACATAGTTTGGGTATAGTTTCCTGGCAAGATCCATTTAATTACCGTAAACAGTCATCGTCCATCACCCTAGATAATTTAGCTAACAGCCAGAAATGCCATCAGACAAAGATGCAACAATACCTAAGAACCAAGCATTGTCGCTGGCAATATTTGCTCCAGGCTTTTGGTTTTAGCCAATCAGCCCAGGGATTTACTTGCAAATCTTGTGATAATTGCCAGAAATAAATTGATTTCTGTCTACTTATTCGTTGTCGATATTTTCTGTCTCTGGGTTTTGGTGCTGAATTGGAGCAACCAATACCTTATCTACTCTTGTACCATCCATATCCATGACTTCTAATCGTAATCCACCCCAATCAAAATATTCACCAGACTGGGGAATATGCATTAAAGAGTGCATCACAAATCCACCCAAAGTGTGATACGCATGGATTTGCATTTCAGGAAGTGATCGATCGCTAAAAATACCTCTAAATTCATCAATTGCCAGTAACCCATCTAACAACCAAGAACCGTCTTCCCTTTGAATTGCCATTGGTTCTTCTTCAGTTTCTATCAAAGGTAAATCCCCTACAATCGCCTCCATTAAGTCAGTCAGGGTAACTAAACCCTCAATTCCACCATATTCATCCGTTATCAAGGCTATATGTATTCCAGTTTGTTTAAACTGTTCTAGGACATTCAAAGCGCGAGTACTTTCTGCAACATATAGAGGCGACTGCATTAAGGATTCTAATTCAGCATTTTGGTTAAACAATTGAGTTGCTAAAAGTCTGCTACCCCGAACGATACCTACGCATTGATCTATACTGCCACGTGCAATTGGAAACCGAGAATAACTACTGTCATCAACCTTTTGTATAGTTTCTGTCAGTGGGGAGTCAAGATCTAGCCAGACAATTTTGGTGCGGGGAGTCATCAGCGACTTAACAGAGCGATCGCCCAATCGAAAAACCCGTTCTACCATTTCCTGTTCAGACTCTTCAAACATCCCAGATTCAGCCCCTTGGCGAATCAGCACCTTAATTTCTTCTTCCGTGATGGCTGGTTCTTCTGAGGCTTTTATTCCTATTAGCTTGAGCAGTAAATCCGTCGACATACTGAGTAAATGAACTAGGGGGGCGACAAAGCGAGAAAGAAACCGCATCGGTTTGGCGATTGAGCAAGCAATTTGCTCTGGATTATTCAGGGCAATCCGTTTTGGTACTAATTCCCCAATTACTAAGGAAAGGTATGTAACTACGCTGACCACAATCCCAACACCAATTCCTTCGCTATAAGGTTTCAAAACAGGATTGCTTTCAAAAACCGATGCTAGCCGTTCGGCAATAGTTGCCCCTGCCACAGCACCACTAAGAACTCCAATTGAAGTAATTCCAATTTGGACGGTGGAGAGAAAATTATTGGGAGCATTAGCTAGCTTGAGTGCAACTCGTGCCTTTCGGTTTCCTCGATTAGCCGCCTGTTCCAAACGAACTTTACGAGCAGAAATCACCGCCATCTCTGAACCTGAAAAGATACCATTAGCAATAATTAAAATCAAAATTACAATAATTTCGGTGACGATCGAAGACATTCCTGGTTCCATAGTTTCTTGATATGTATCTTCTTATCGTAAATACTATTAATTTGTAAAGTTTAACCTTTTGTTTATTTTGCTCATTAGTGGGGGAATCTTTAACTATCTTACCGCTCCTTTAGCTCATACTCAGGGATTATCGGCGATCGCTACTGGGCTTCCTCTACTTACTCTTACATAACTTCTAAGAAACACTTGGATCTTGTGATAATTGCTAGTTAAAACGGGCTAATAGTTTATAACAGATAAAGGTAGGCAGAAGCTCCCGTCTGCTGAAACGAGTCTCTTTTTTGACCAATGCGTTCTAAATATTCGATTATTTCTGATTCTTTTTCGGAATTGGCGCGCAGAATAAACCAAACTCTACGCCCCCTTAACGGTTGTAGCTCTTTACCCAAATCCTGTTGCAAGTCTTGCTTGGGATCGTCACTATCAAAGTTAACTGTCCCCAGAGTATAGTCTAGATTCTGATAGTTTTTTAGCCTCATGTAATAGGTGAAAGCTAGATTACCTTCTGCATAAACATATACCTTATCTCCTGGTTGATTTTGCTCGGCAACATATGCCAAAACAGGTTTGACTTCCTGCTTTAATACAGGTTTTACGAGGGAGTTACTAGCTTGATAAATTGGCGGGATCGTTAAAGCAGTCAGAGATATGATTCCCAATATGACCATTAACCGAGCTACTGTTGAGTTTTCCCCTTGATGGAGCTTTTTAATGTACGACAGCATCAAGACAATTCCTTCCGCGACGATCATCATGCCAAAAGGTGCTAAAAAAAGAGTCAGGCGATCTTGGAAAGGGTATTGATGGAGATAAGCAGCAATTATGTTAGCGACAAACGGAGCAATTAGGGCAAAAAAGAGCGTCTGATTATGTCGATACCAGGCAATACAGCCAACGATAAAGGCAAAAATACCAATGCCATCAGTTATGCCCAAAAATCCCATCGGATGATAGAAAAACTTGGCTAAAACATCCAATAACCACAGGATATCAGTGAAGGAATCTGGGTATCGCCCTGCCCAGGAAGAACTTAAATCTTCATTGTTTACAGCATCGGCAATATTAATTATGTAAAACAAACCGAAATTAATCAGCCAGATTAAATAAACTCCCAGACGATTAAGGATAATTTTGCCCCAAGATCTTCTCGGCGTTATGAATAAATTCCATCCTTCCATCCCCGCCATAACTAACACAGAAGGATAAGAAAGCCAGATAGCTAAACTACCCAAACCAGCAAAAACCAGCATCTCTTTAACTGTTAAAATCCGCTGTCGGGTTTTAGTGATTAACCAAAATAGAATTAAGGCGATCGCAACATCACCAGAGTAAGGTTTTAATTCGGTGGAGAAGTAAACCGTATAACGAGTACAGGCAAACAAAGCGATCGCTATAGGTGCAGCCATCACTGAACTATATTGGCGCACCAAGATATAAAATACCCCCAAAGAAATAATGCTGGAAATAAACGGCAGTAACCTCAGAGCATATTCACTATTACCCCATAATTGCGTCGCCAGTTTTTCTAGCCAAAGGAAACCCAAGGGTGCCGACTGATTATAATCTAGTGTTTGAGATAATTCTCCATAAGAGCGATCAAGAATATTAATAACTAAACTAAGTTCATCTCCCCAAAGCGATCGATTATGGAGATATTGAACAGTACGAACTAAAACGCCGAAAACAATGCCGAATAAAGCTAGATAATGGCAAAATTTAGTCCAGTTTACCTGATTTAAAATATTTTTGTTTAACACCGCAAAACATTTATGTAGTTTCACCTATTAAACATCAAACCTACTTAGCTGGCGAATCGGCGATCGCCTTATTTAAGTAAGTCTATACTGAAATTAATTGAGCGATCTTCTCTACCGCCTCGATATATTATTCTATCTGGGGTAGATATACCGAAAGTTTCTGTAAGACATTAATGTTGGACAACAACGTTACAAACAACTAATCGAATATCGACAAAACAAAAACTTCAGGTGAAAAAATGGATCGAGAGCAAAATTTTATAGTTACCCATGGCAGCGAAAATATCTTTGACGATTTGGGATTTGAAAAATCAGAAGCAGCTAACTTAAAAATCAGAGCAGATTTAATGCTAGCTTTAAAAGAATATATTCAATCTCAAGATTGGTCACAAGAACAAGCAGCAGAGTTTTTTCAAGAAACACAACCAAGAATTAGTAATTTAATTAACGGTGAAATTAGCAGATTCAGCGTAGACAAGCTGATTAATATGTTGTCCCGTGCGGGAATGGAAGTCAAGGTAGAAATTTTATCACTTGCTGCATAATAAATTAGATACGCGATCGCCTCTACCGCTTCGATTTAGTACGTGGGTATAAATCATGGTTATCTTTACATCTTTATGTCTTAGCAATTCTTGAACTGTGCGAATATCATAGCCATTTTGCAGTAAATGAGTTGCAAAACTATAACGTGGCTTTTTTCAGTTTTGTAAGAATAATGTTTAAGACGAATGACTTCATTGACTTGTTCAAGCAGTTTTTTAGTCGGTTTTTCCACGGAATGATATCCCGAAAAATTCTGGATATTACACTTATTTGGTATGATATCCAGAAAGTTTCTCGATATCACCGACGAATATACCGCTCGTTTTTTGATATCATTCTACATAGGGTGGATATCCAGAAAGTTTCAGTCTAATAAATAGTTATGTAGCTTCAATTGTTGGCATGGCGATATTGGAAGACTGTTAGTAAAAGTAAAATGGGCAGCTCTTTTAAGATTCGTCATACTTCTCCAGGCGATTACAGCTCTATCATTTCTGTTCTTGATGAATGGTGGGGAGGAAGGCAGATGAGTGCTATGCTTCCCAAGTTGTTTTTTACTCATTTTTGCGACACAAGTTTTGTTGTAGAGTTGGACAGCAAAATTATTGGTTTTTTAATTGGATTTTTATCGCAGTCTAATCCAGAAGAAGCCTACATTCATTTCGTTGGTATTCATCCAAACTTCAGGAAGCAGGGAGTTGGAAGTATCTTGTATAGGGAGTTTTTTCGGGTTGCTCAAGAGTTTGATCGTGTCCGAGTTAAGTGCGTCACCTCTCCGCTTAATAAAAGTTCTATTGCTTATCATGTACGGATGGGATTTGAGGCTGAACCAAGTGAAATACAGGAAGATGGCGTGCCGTATCATCTAGACTATGATGGATCGGGGGAGCATCGTGTACTGTTTGTTAAGCATTTGCGAGAGATCGCTACATAACAACCCAGATGGAGTGGACTTACAATATTGATTTATCATTGGCATAGAGTTGCTTCGAGCCGCTCATCTGGAACGTTAATGAGAAAATAAAACAACTTAAGCATAAATTAGTAACATCGATTGTAAAAAAAAGTAGCTTTTGATAATCGACAAAGCTTAACTTTTTCTGCGATCGCATTAAACTTGTAAATCAGATATATGGGGCGATCGCTATACTAAACAATAAAACTTACTGATAAAGTAAACACATATGTTTAGAAAGTCAGAAAAGAATCTATGACTGAATTATTGGAACAAGCATTCAAAGAAGCACAAAAGCTCTCAAACTATCTTCAGGATGAACTTGCACAACAATTACTCGAAGATATTGAAAATGAGTTGAAATGGCAAGAAAGTTTGTCTAATTCAGATGTCGAGCTAGGTATTCTCGAAGAAATGGCGCAAAAAGCATTAATTGAAGAACGAGAAGGTAAAACTGAGGAAAAAGGTTTTGGTTAAGATTCTGAAGAAGAAATAAGAGTTAAAAACGCGATCGCTTGAAATTTGTAAGGCAGTTAGAAAAGCGATCGCCTTAAACTTGTAAACCAGATCTAACGAAGGTAATTCACATTAAGGGTATATTTTAAAGTTCCTCAATTTCTAACTTTCTTTTGAGAGGAACTCGTAGCGGTTGCGTCTCTCCTTGAGGCAATTCGATTAATTCTTTCTCTTTCTGCTTAACTTCTTTTGGTAACAACACAGGTAGAGGCTCTTGTTCATCTTGCCAATAGCTAGCCACAGGTAAAGTATGTTCGAGATCTTCGAGTAATCGAGGAATAATCATCACTGCATGAAGTTCGCCGATTCTTTCGGCTTCCTGCATTCCTGCCTCGATCGCGATCGCGACATTGGCGATCGAACCCCGAATAATGGCGGTACACAAGCCATCGCCAATCTTTTCATAAGAAGCTAGCTGCACATCGGCAGATTTAAGCATCGCATCTGCACCCCCAACCATAGCGGGAAAACCTCTGGTTTCTAGTAAGCCGATGGAACGATTACTTAGACGACTATAGCCCCTTCTTTTTTGCGCTAATTCAATTAACTGACTACCAATGGGAAATATAGCTTCTAAATTAGGCATCGGACGGGCAATTACTAACTTAGACACAAGCTGACCAAACTTTTCGGCGGTTTTCGCCCCTTCTTCCACCGCTAATCGGACATCGGCAATGTTGCCTCTAACTATCGCTGTACAGTATCCATCACCAATCTTTTCGTAGCCTACCATGGTCACTTCTGACGACTTGAGCATCATGTCAGCCGTGCCGACAATTGCAGGAAAACTTTTGGTCGATACTAAACCTAGCGCACTGTCTTTGAAAGGATGTTCGTTGTGGTAGATTGGTTCTCTGCCAACATAACTTGGTTGTGTGCCAACTTTGCCTAATTGTGCCTTTCTACGTTCTATGTTAGACATTCAGTATCTCTTTTCTTTACAAGTGTGCCACGATGAGCAAGCATATATTTCCCTATATTTAATATAGTTAGAAAAATGAATTATAGCGTCAGTTATAGTTTACCCGATCGCCTTGAGGGCAAACAGGAAACGCAGGTTTAAATCTAAAATGTTTAATATTAATTGAATTTATGATTGGCGATCGCCTCAGTTAAACCTTCCAATGTATATTCTGTTGCTTCTAAATCGACTCTACCAAGCAATTCGTAACAAGTTTTCGAGGTTTGAGGGCCAATGGAAGCAATGCAAACCTTGTCTAATAAACGATCCGTGATGCCTGATGACTTCAATTGCTGCTGTAATAACTGAGAGAAATTTTTGACTGTTTTAGAACTGGCAAAGGTGATGACATCAATTTGCTGTAGCTTCAAAGCCTGCCATGCTGATTCATCTATCTGGGCTGGACATTGAGATTGATAGGCAGCAACTTCCACCACCTCAGCACCCTGACTGGTTAATTCCTGAACTAAAATGTCTCTCCCGCCTGTTTCTACCCTGGGAAACAAGAGTTTTTGTCCTGCCAAAGATCCAGGAAAATGTTCCACCATTGAATCTGCTACATAATTCGGCGGAATAAAATCGGGATTTAGCTTCCAAGCTTGCAATACCCCAGCCGTTTTTCGTCCCACCACCGCAATTTTAGTTTTGCCTAAAGCGCGAGCGTCATAGCCCAGATACTCTAGGCGCTCAAAGAAATAATTAACTCCATTAGCAGATGTCAAAATCAGCCACTGAAACTGAGCTAAATTAGCGATCGCCCGATCCAAAGCTGTCCAATCTGAGGGAGGCGTAATAGTTAAAGCAGGCATTTCCACCACTGTTGCCCCCTGTTGTTGAAGTAAGGAGGTAAACTTACTTGATTGTTCAGCAGCGCGAGTTACCAAGATAGTTTTATTGGTTAAAGAAAGAGAAGTTGGAGATGAATTCTGATTACTAAGCTGCACAACCTTACCTATAACAATAACTGCGGGAGAAAGGGAGATTTTTGCGGTTTTGTCTACTATATCGGTTAATGTACCCCAAAAAAACTGCTGTTGTGGTCTACCACAGTGACGAATAATCGCGATTGGTTCAGCAGGCGATCGCCCATTGGCTAATAAATTCTGCACAATCTGCGGTAGAGATTTTCCCCCCATGAGGATTACCAGAGTGTCAATTCTGGCTAAAGCTGACCAATCTTGGTGTTCGGGTTGATGTCCACTCAACACCACATAGTTACGGCTCAAGTTTTTATCCGTCAAGGGAATTCCTGCTAACAAGGGTGCAGCTAGAGTAGAAGAAATGCCAGGAATTAAGGCAAAATCGCAGTTAGCTTGTTGTAGGGCTGCAATTTCCTCGTTAGCCCGTCCAAAAATAAACGGATCGCCACTTTTCAACCGTACAATCTGTTTGCCCTGAAGACAATAATTGACTAACAACTGATTAATCTCCGCTTGTGGCGTACTAGCTTGCCCTCCCCGTTTACCAACGCAAACTTGTAGACAGCTTAGGGGAACTAACTGTAACAGAGATTCATCCACCAAAGCATCGTAAATCAGCACCTGGGCAGTAGTTAACAACTGTTTCCCCCTGACGGTTAAATAATCCTGATTACCAACCCCCGCACCAACTAAATAAACCTTGCCTGACTGCACCATAACTTTTGAACTATGTCTTGTGCCTAATAGCTAATAGCTGATAGCTTAATTAATCATAAACTTCAAACTGGTAACCAAAAAAACCAAGTGAACTTTTATCTAGGCTGTGCAGTTTGGTCATACAAAGACTGGGTGGGTAATTTGTATCCGCCTAAAAGCCAACCACGAGATTTTTTAAACCTATACAGTCGGCGATTCACTACCGTTGAGGGCAATACTACTTTTTACGCTATTCCCTCTGCCCAAACAATAGAAAAATGGGTCGAACAAACTCCCCCTGGCTTTAAATTCTGTCCTAAACTGCATCGCCAGATTACCCATCAAGGTTTACTGACTCCACGTATTTCTGAGGCGATTACGCTCCGCGTAGCCTTCGGATCGCTTTTTTCCAAAGAATATCAGGTTTAGGCGATTACGCTCCGCGTAGCCTTCGGATCGCCTGGGAATAACTTTCATCCAGCTACCCCCTAGCTATAGCCCTGAATATCTAGCTGACTTAAGCGAATTTCTGCACGCCTGTAGCCAGCTTAATCTTCCCTTAGCCCTAGAAGTACGTCATCTAGACTGGTTCAAAACCGAAGTAGGCGATTACGCTCCCCTAAAGGACTAGCTTCGCGTCGCGCGTAGCCTTCGGATCGCCTTAATACCCTGCTGACAGAACTAAATATTGCCAGGGTTTTGCTCGACACACGACCAATTTATAACTGTCCCGACGATCCCCAAATTGGTTCACCTCGTAAAAAACCGCAAGTCCCTTTACAGGAGATAATTACAGGAAATACAGCATTTATCCGCTTTATTAGTCACCCCGATCGCCAATATAACCAAACTTACCTCGAACAATGGGTCAGTAAACTACATTACTGGTTTAGTCAAGGCAAAACTGTTTACTTTTTTGTCCACTGCCCCCAAGAAGGGCGATCTCCTGATACTGCCAAGTATTTATACTCTTTATTTCAACAGCAAAATACTAACCTCAACCCAGCTATCTTACCGTGGAATAACCTAGAGACCGATCCGACGCAGCTAAGTCTGTTTTAAAATGATGATTGTTAATAAATGTAAAGCTTATTGCCCAAAACCAAATATTAAATTTTGATTAAGTTTATAATGATTTTAATCAGGTAAAACGACTTACTTCAATTTTACGAAGAAGCTCTACTTATCTATACGACTCAATTAAGATATTGCTTAACAATTCTATAAAAATAGTGGGGATATGGTTTGGCTGACTATGTTCCCAGTTTTTTTGTCTGTACTAAATTAAATCTACCAGGTCTGACAAGCGTAGGCAAAAGTGCGTTAAAATTCCGACAATTAATCAAATCGATCGGGTTAAAAGCTACAGTTTCCTTGACCTGAGACGGCTCTCATCATAAAAATTAACAATTACTTAAGCTAGCAACCGAGGCAATTTCCAGCACACAGGTTGCTTGCAGACTCCAAAGAAATCAAATTTGGACTGGGAGGGACTTAAAATGGTTAAGTATAACCTTACAAGGTAGGGGTTATATGAGGAAGTTAGGGATCAGCTAACGTTCTCAACGTCTACAACTTGATTCAAGTATTGCTTAACGGTTCTATATGGTTGGCATTAGGGGTGTTGTTTGGCTGACAACGCTCCTAATTTTTTGTTTTCTTGTCTACTTAACTAAGATATAGGTTAGTGGGAAACACCGTCTTATGTCCTCCGTAAATATACCAGTCTTTACTGTTATTTTAACTGTTCATATTTAAAGCTTTGATGATTTTTTGCGTGGTTAAGCCCATAAACTTTATCTAAACCTCATCTAACTGAGTCGCAAATTCAGAGATTTCAACCTGTTCATACGCTTCAAATGGTTGATGTATCCAAGGATTATTCGGCAAATACTCTACATAATAGTCTGGTGTTTTTATCGAGGTACTTTTGTACCAAATTACAGCAGTACGAATTTCCGTAATCTTGTCTGGATATTTAGTTTTGAGCCAATTAATCGATTCGCTCAAGCTAACGCCAGAATCGACTAAATCGTCAACGAGTAAAATGCGATCGCCGATTGGCGCAATTGTTGAGAGATGATCCGAGAATTTAATTGTCCCACGCTCTTGATTACTTTCTCCACCATAAGAAGCAGTAGACAATACAGCCAGAGGTTTATCATATAACCGACAAAGAATATCTCCGACGCGCAAGCCACCCTTAGCCAGGCAGACAATATGATCGAACTGCCAATTAGATTGATAAATCTTGACAGCGAGGCTTTCGATTTTATGATGATATTCTGACCAGGTGACATATAAATTCGTCATAGCAAGAGGAACTTAAAAAAATTGGATACTAGCGAGAAGCCCAGAGAGAGAGAAAAGCTTAACTTTACCACCAAACTTGCCTATGGTGCGGGAGATCTAGGGCCAGCAATTGCCGCCAATCTGTTGACATTTTTCTTATTGTATTTTTTTACTCGAGTTGCGGGATTACCTGCGGGTTTATCAGGCAGTATTTTAGCGATTGGGAAAATCAGTGATGCGATTAACGATCCCATTACGGGAATTTTAAGCGATCGCACTCGTAGTCGTTGGGGTAGACGTATGCCTTGGATATTGTATGGTGCTATTCCCTTTGGTATTTTGCTATTTCTTCAGTGGATCGTACCGCAATTTAGTAATGACTCGACAATTCAAACTTGGAGTTTATTTACTTATTATGTTGCTATTGGGATTTTATCTAATTTGGCTTACACAGCGGTCAATTTACCTTACACGGCTTTAACTCCAGAATTGACCCAAGACTATGATGAACGAACTAGTCTAACTAGCTTTCGCTTTGCTTTTTCCATTGGGGGTAGTATTTTATCTTTAGTCTTAGCCAGATTTATTTTTCAAACTTATGCTGATGATCCACAGCAGCAATATCTAATTTTGGGCGTAATTAGCAGTATTATTGCCACTATTGCTTTGTTCTGGTGTGCTATTCGGATTCAAGAACGAGGTGCCTTACCAATTGTCAACCAACTGGGCAAAAAGATTTTGGGTTTTAGCTTGGGAGTTGTCGGAACAGTGATTTTGGTTTATGGCATAACTCAGTTTACCAATGGCTCAGGTAATAGCTCTTATGGGGTTACGGGCATTCTTCTGGGGATAGAAATACTTGCTTTTGGGCTGACTTTAATTTTTGCTAAAACAGAACCTCATTTAAACAATTCCGCAGCAACGGCAGCGAGGGATTTAGCTAATAATGTTCCCACCACGCCTATCAAAGAACAAATAAAAATGGCTTTTAGTAACAAACCATTTCTTTATGTAATTGGCATTTATCTCTGTTCTTGGTTAGCTTTCCAACTTACAGCCTCAATTTTAATTTATTACTCCGTTAGTTGGATGGGCATGAATGAAGCAGACTCGCCAACAGTACCACTTACTGTTCAAGCAACAGCCTTTATTATGTTATTTGGTTGGACTTTTATTAGTCGAAAGCTGGATAAAAAAACCGTATTTATTTTGGGCAGTATCATTTGGATTGTGGCTCAAGGCGGATTATTTCTAATTCAGCCAGGTCAAATCAAAGAGCTTTATTTACTCGCAATTTTGGCTGGGTTTGGGGTGTCGGTTGCTTTTTTGATTCCTTGGTCAATGATTCCCGATGTCGTTGATTTAGATGAATTGAACACAAGCCAGAGAAGAGAAGGCATTTTTTACAGCTTTATGGTGCTATTACAAAAATTTGGGCTAGCTTTTGCTTTATTTTTAGTCGGACAGGCACTAGAGTGGTCTGGATTTATTTCCCAACCACCAGGAGGAGCAGTTCCTGTACAACCAGACAGTGCTTTATTAGCAATTAGAATTGCAGTTGCGCCTCTACCGACTATCTTTCTGATCATTGGCGTAGTCCTAACCTATTTCTATCCAATCACCAAAGAAGTCCACGCGGATATTCGCCGACAACTGCAAGAGAGAAAACAAGAAATATTAGACAATTAACCTAATCCCAATTCTCTATGAAAATGCATTAAATCAGATTTTCAGATTTGACCTCTTTGCCCCCAAATGCGATGGGGATAAACGTCTTTACGTCTTTGCGTCTTTGTCCTAAAGGATTCCCTAAAGGGTTAGCTCGCAAGCTCGCGTCAGCTTCGCGTCCGTCTTTGCGCGAGACTTATTTAAAGCACCCTCAAAATACTGGGAATACTATCAATCGATGCCAGACTTTTAATTTCTTCTAGTGCCTGGCGGAAGTTACCTTCTTGGACATCGTGAGTTACCACCACAATTTCGGCTAAATTATCGCGGAAACCTATTTGTACTACAGACTCCAAACTAACTTGATGTTTACCAAAACTAGTGCCTAAATGACCGATCACTCCAGGAACGTCTTGGCAGAGAAAACGCGCATAGAAACGGCTATTAATCTCAGCAATGGGAGTAAGCTGCTTAAAGTGTTCGTGGGGGCAGCTCAACATCGGATCGAGCTTGCGTGTGGTATTGCTAGTCTGCAAAAATCCCACGATATTAACAATATCTGAGACAACCGCGCTAGCTGTTGCTCCTTTGCCTGCACCAGGGCCAAACAACATTACCTGACCTAATGGTTCTCCCTCAACCAAAATAGCATTATAGACCCCGTTAACATTGGCTAGAGGGTGGTTTTTGGAAACTAAAGTGGGATGAACTCGTACTTGAAGCGAATCATTGTCAGCATTAGATTTAGCGATTGGACTCTGTCCACGCTTCGCGATCGCCAGTAATTTAATTACAAATCCTAAGTCATCGGCATAGCTAATATCAGTGGCGTTGATCTGACGAATACCTTCACAGGCAATCTCTTCCCGTTTAATTCTGCCATTAAAAGCGATCGCCGCGAGAATTGCAATCTTATCTGCTGCATCGTAACCATCCACATCAGCCGTGGGATCGGCTTCGGCGTAACCTAGTTGCTGTGCTTCGGCTAACACCTCCTCAAAGTCTGCACCTTCCTCAGTCATCTGAGTCAGAATATAGTTCGTCGTGCCGTTAATAATGCCAATCACAGTTTGAATCCGATTCACTCCCAAAGACTGCTTCAAGGGTTTAATTACAGGAATGCCTCCCCCTACGGCTGCTTCAAAGAGGACATATACCCCTGCTTGGTTAGCTGCGGTAAAAATCTCTGCTCCATGCCTGGCAATGACAGCTTTATTAGCGGTAACAACATGCTTACCCTGTTCTATTGCCTGGAGAATTAGCGATCGCGCTGGTTCTAATCCACCCAACAGTTCGACAACAATCTTAATTTCAGGATCGCTAACAATTGCTTCTAGATCCGTAGTTAACACGCCAGAGGGTAATTCAGGCGTTCGAGACCGATCGAGCGATCGCACTCCTACCTTAGCTATCTCTATGTCCTGCAACAGACTATTACGCCCTTCGGGATCTAAAATAATTTCTGCTGTACCTGTACCAACCGTGCCGTAACCTAGTAAACCAATCTTAAAAGCCACAACTTACACCCTGACTGTACCCGCATGAAGTGAATGCCAGTCTATCATATCAGGAAGGGGCTTAATACTAAATTCTGTTGGTATACAACATTTAACAAAGGTAATGGGTAATGGGTAATGGGTAATGGGTAATAGAGTTTCAGGGAAATTAAACTGCTTACCACAAAGTTATTTTTGAGAATCGGATTTAGTATGATTCCATGACGACGAAAAAAGGCTATAAAAGCGATCGCCGTAATTAGCGATCGCTCGATTTTAATTAAGTTTTTTTCTGCTAATTTAAGCAGAGATTTTAGCCAGAGTCTGTTCTAAACGAGTTTTATCTGCACCCAATTGATTGAGTAGTAACCAGGTTTGAGTCAGATCGGGGCCATGTAATTCTCCTGTTAAACTCGCCCGCAGCGATCGCATTACTAAACCTTTTTTGACTTTCTGGCTTTTAGTCACCTGTTTAATCAAGGTTTGGGCATCTTCTGCCGTAACCGTATCAGTGCTATTAACCCCTGCCACTATTTCACCAACTACCTCAGCTACGCCTTCTTGCTGCAGTAAATCCATTGCTTCATCGCTGTATTGCACTCCGTCGGTAAAAAATACGCTGGTTTCTTTAATTACGTCCGTCAAACGGTTGAGAGTCGGCGCAGTCAACGCAGTCAAATCTTCCAACCAGGAGCGATCTTTACTATCAATGTCATAACCAGCTTCTTGCCAATAGGGAATCAAAAGATCGGTTAGTCGATCGGTAGGCATTGCATGGAGATACTGACTATTAAGCCAATCTAACTTATCCCAGTCAAATTTTGCCCCAGCTTTATTCACCCGATCCAAATCAAATTCTGCTGCTGCTTCCTCTAAAGTAAAAATCTCTTTGGTTGAATCGGGAAAAGTCCAGCCTAGTAAGGTCATGTAGTTAACTAAGGCTTCAGGGAGAAAACCCATTTTACGAAAATCATCAATGGAGGTAACGCCATCTCGCTTGGATAACTTGCGCCCATCTTGATTCAAAATTAAAGGACTATGAGCAAAAATGGGAATTTCTGCACCCAAGGCTTCATAAAGCAGAATCTGTTTAGCAGTATTAGCAATATGATCTTCTCCTCGAATCACGTGGGTGATCTGCATATCAATATCATCAACTACCACCGCCAGGTTATATAGTGCCTGTCCATAAGGCTCATCATTCTCTGCTGCACGGGCGATTACCATGTCACCACCCAAATCGCTACCCTGCCAACTGACAGAATCCCTAATAGCATCTTGCCAGATAATAGTGCGATCGCTATCAATTTTAAACCGAATTACTGGCTTGCGTCCTTGCGCCTCAAATGCCTGTTTTTCCTCAGTACTAAGATGACGATGACGATTATCATAACCAGGGGCTTTACCCATTGCCTTTTGAGTTTCCCGCATCTCCTCCAATTCTTTAGGAGTGCAATAGCAAGGATAAGCTAAACCTTTATCGAGTAGAGTTTGTACGGCTTGCTGGTATTTGTCTAAACGTTGAGTCTGAAAAAAGGGGCCTTCATCCCAATTTAAACCAAGCCACTCTAATCCTGACTTAATATTTTCCGTATATTCAAGACGCGATCGCGCTGCGTCCGTATCTTCAATTCTTAGAACAAAAGTTCCTTGATGATGGTGGGCATATAGCCAGTTAAACACTGCTGTTCTTGCCGTGCCAATATGTAAATTACCTGTTGGTGAAGGAGCAATCCTGACTCTAACACTCACAAAATACCTCTTGTCTGAAACTAATGTTTGTCTGTGGACAGTACTTTATTGTAGCGATATTTAGGTAACTGCCATTTAAAGGTAGTTTCGCAATTTAGAGCAGATTTTCGATTTTCTTAGTAATTGTCCAATATTCCCTAAATCAGTAATCAGTTAAATCAAGATTAGGTAAATATTGCAGCATTTGTTAGTAAATACTCCGAATCAGCTTAATCTATTTTAATAATTGTGTTATATTACTGAAGAAAATATGGGGCGCAAAACAATATCGTGTTTGCAATTTAGACATTTTGATTGATTGTTAGGGCGACGTAGTCATGTCTATGTTTACCGTTATTCGTAGCAGAGAAAAAGTAAAGTCCTGCACGATTCAACAAAAATGCTATCTGAGTAAGTCAAGACATAGCCACTGTGCAAGCGTTCGTTTATAACTATTTAAGTTGACGAGTTGCTAAGTTAAGCTTAGACGAAATTGCTCGTACAAACCCTTTGACCATAGTAATTTAGCTAACTAAAGGATTTTATGAATACGCAAGTTATCACCAAAGAAACAAGTAAACAAGACTATAAGGTAGCTGATATTTCTTTAGCAGCTTGGGGACGCAAAGAAATCTCAATTGCTGAGGGCGAAATGCCTGCATTGATGGCAATTAGAGCCAAGTACAGCCAAGCGAAGCCTTTACAAGGTGCTAAGATCATCGGCTGTATTCACATGACGATCCAAACGGCAGTTTTGATCGAAACCCTAATTGAACTAGGCGCTGAAGTACGCTGGTCTTCTTGTAATATCTTTTCGACTCAAGATCATGCTGCTGCTGCGATCGCTGCTGCGGGCATTCCCGTCTATGCTTGGAAAGGCGAAACTGAAGAAGAATATATTTGGTGTATTGAGCAAACCTGCTACAGCCAAAATGGCGAACTGTGGGATGCCAACATGATTTTGGATGATGGTGGTGACTTAACTGGTCATATTCATCAGAAATATCCTCAAATGCTGGATAAAATTCATGGTGTTACTGAAGAAACCACCACTGGAGTTCACCGTCTCTGGGAAATGATCGAAAATGGCGAGTTAAAAATCCCTGCGATTAACGTAAATGATGCGGTTACCAAGGCTAAGAATGATAACAAATATGGTTGTCGTCATAGTTTAAATGACGCTATTAAACGTGGTGTCGATCACTTGATGGCTGGTAAAAAAGCGTTAGTCATTGGTTACGGTGATGTCGGTAAGGGTTCTGTTGCTTCCCTAAAGCAAGAAGGCATGATTGTCAAAGTTGCTGAAGTCGATCCAATCTGCGCAATGCAGGCTTGTATGGACGGTTTTGAAGTGGTATCTCCATATATCAATGGTGTCAACGATGGTACTCCTAACAGCATCAACAAAGACCTTTTGGGTACTTTAGACATGGTTGTTACTGCCACTGGTAATTTCAACGTTTGTGATGCCAATATGCTATCTAGCCTCAAAAAAGGCGCAGTAGTTTGCAATATCGGTCACTTCGATAACGAAATTGATACTGCCTTCATGCGCAGAGAATGGCGTTGGGAAGAGGTTAAGCCTCAAGTACATCAGGTATACCGTAGTGACGATCCTCAAGATTTCTTGCTGCTCTTATCTGAAGGACGTTTAGTCAACTTGGGTAACGCTACTGGACATCCTTCTAGAATTATGGATGGCTCTTTTGCCAACCAAGTATTAGCGCAAATGTTCTTATATGAACGCAAGTTTGCCGACAAGTCAGCCGCAGAAAAAGCTAATGCTATCACTGTCGAAGTACTACCTAAGCACCTAGACGAAGAAGTAGCCCGCTATATGGTTGCTGGTTTTGATGGTGTGATTACTCAGTTGACTGAAAAACAAGCTAAGTATATCAATGTCCCTGTGAACGGGCCTTTCAAAACCGATGCTTATAAATATTAAACAGTAGTTGTAAGAATCCCGTTAGTTTAGCTGGTTAAGTTAATTAAATTCAACTAGTTAAGCTTTTACGAAATACATTACTAGATTTAAGGTGAGTCAAGCTCGCCTTTTTTTTTGGTTATTTTCGACTCAAATACTTCTAGGTTTCACTTGAATGCTAGCTAACGGATATTAGACTTCATACCAATTTTCAATAGTCTAGATGCTTTAGTAGTAGCGCGTCTAGGCTAAAATATTGGGTTCATTTAAGTAGCGTGGGGTGTGCCTCGCACTACCGACTACCAATTTTAATTATTTTAACCCAACAAGTTAGAGTGGACGCGCTAGGCGCTAGTAGGTTGGGTTGAGGCACGAAACCCAACGATTAAAAGATTTTGTTGGGTTTCACTATCGTTCTACCCAACCTACCAAGTCTACCAAGTCTAACGAATATCAGACTTCACATCTGAATTAAGTAGGCACCTTTTTCTAAAGGCAGATACTCAGCATGAGACATTTTTAACTCTTCCATCCATTGCTCAACAATTTTTGCTTCATCAGCTCTAGCTCCATCATCCAATAGAACCATTGCATTCTTACTCAGTTTCTCGTGTAGCATCGGTAGTGCTGGGTATCGAGCCAGTTTCTGAGTCGTTCCTGGGGGGCCATCCACAATCAACAGATCGATCGCCCCAGGGATTTCTACCTTAGTCAGATCGTACCAAAGCCATTTAGCGCCATTAATTTCTACTTCCACTAGGGGAGCATAAATAACGGTGGCAACATCATTCAAACCATGGAGGGACAAATTATTTTGAGTAGTCTGAGCAAATTTTTCCTCATGCTCCAAAGAAATCAATTTGCCCGTACCAAGTCGCTGCAAACAATAAGCAATGATTAGGGTAGAAACACCACTAGAAGCTTCCACCACCAATTGCGGTTTTTGGCTATGGGTTAAGGAAATAATCTCTTTTAACAGATCTGGCGAGGCAGCCCACCCCCTGGTGGTGGGTAGGGGAAACTGGGGTTTCAAGGTGGCGAAGATCGAAAAGAGGGACTCAATTTGTGCCACACTAACTTCATTCACTCTTTTCAGTTCAGCATTAAACAGTTGAGTAGATGCCTGAAAAGATTTTTTCACCTCAGCTTGAAAATCATCCTGTTGAGTAATCAGTTTTTTTTGTGCCTTAATTAAATTCACCATCAAGATTAAATTGAAGCTTAAGGCAATTAAGATCAAAGTCGCAACAGTAGGGATACCTTCAAACATAAATCTATTTTTTATTCGCTAACTTTGATTGGGAAACATCTTGAAACCAAAACTCAATGCGATCGGCAAAGGCACTCAGGGAAAATTTTCGTTCCACCGACAAGCGACAGCTATAGCGATCGATTTGCTCAATTTTTTGCAAACCTTCAGCCAGGGCTGCGATCGATTTAGGCTCAACTAACCACCCTGTAACTCCATCGTCAATGATTTCCCCTGGCCCTCCCTGATCATAGGCGACAACGGGTACTCCACAAGCTAAAGCCTCAATTACGACATTGCCAAAGGCTTCAATCCAATGAGAAGTCATTAATAACCCAGCACAGTTACCTAGCCTTGCTTGAAAATCCGCAGTTGCCAAAAATCCATGGTAATTATAAGCCGATGAAGGATATTTATTTTGAATAGCTTGCCAATAATCATGATTCTGAATCACGCCAAATATCTCAAGTTTTTGTTCAGCTAGCATAGCTGCTTCAATGGCATCAGCTAGACCTTTCTCTGGAGAAATGCGACCAGCCCAGGCTAAATTTTGGGTCTTAGGTTTTTCAACAAAAGTGTACTGTTGCAGATTGATCCCTTTTCCCATAACGAGCAACTCTTCCTTGGCTTGAAAAGTATTAGCTGACACGCGGGTATTCACTGCTAAGGTTTGGGGAAACATTGCCGTTGTCTGACTAACCATGCGATTCATCACGGGAGAAATACAACTCATACTGATCCAATGAGCAATAGGGCGTTCAAAGAAAGGGGTTAGGTAAAGAGGCAGCCAGTCATAGGCAAAATTAACCAGCAGATCGTAATTATGTTGCACGGCATAGGCGTAGTCCCACATGTTTTCTAATACCGAATTGTCAGGAATTACAACGGTATCTTGCTCCGTATCATCTTGGGCTAGGGCAGAAAAGTTTCCTTCGATTAAGTGAAGATCGCGGCAGATAATCTTAGAACCCGCTGGAGCCACCACATCAATTCCATGACCCCTAGCGGATAAGTTATTGACAATATTTTTGATCGTTAGCTCAACACCTCCCGCCTTACCAGAACCGATTGAACCCACGGGAGTTGAGACGACGAGTATATTAAGTAGATCTTTCATGATGATTGTGAAAAACAGTTGATCGAAACTAAGCAAGAATTAAAGATCTTGCTATTGCCACATCTTCTTTGTTGAGTTCCACAGATAATTCTACATTGGACTTTCCGCAAAATATAGGCGATCGCCTTTTTTGCAAAAAGATAAATTAAGATAATTTAAGATAAATTAATTAGACTCTATTTACTGCTAGGCAAAAGCCTGAAAGGGATTAGAAAGATAATCAGCAGTATTTTTCACTAAAGCGATCGCATTTTCATAGAGCATTCTTTTTGGCCCCAAAATACCCACTCTACCGACGGGAACACGATCTTGGTAGTAATTGGCAGAAACTAAGGTACAGGTTTGCATCGGTTCTAGGCTATTTTCCATCCCAATTTTAATGCTTACCCGTTTAAGGGATTCTAATTCAGGGAAGCTAAAAATGATCGGGGATAACTGTTCTTGCTGTTCTTCTAGCAAAGATAAAAGTGTTTGTACCTGTTGTAATTGCGAAAATTCAGGCTGGCGTAAAAGTTCGGCTACGCCATGAATTACCATCGGACTAGGGCTATTGCTTTGTAGAGCCAGTTTTAACTGATCTAAGAGGAGTTTTAAAAAGTCACTATATTGAGCAAACTCATTGTCTATTTGAGTCCATTTAATTGTCGTAATATCTGATAAGCAGCAACCTCTCAACTCACGATCTAGAAAATTGGATAAAAGCTGTAGTTCATGATTAATATTCGATTCGTCTATTTCTGCTTCTGAGAGGGGCGACTCCATTAAGATCGATTGTGTTTGATAAGAATCGGTCACCACAATCAACATCACCTGATTAGCAGCAACTCGCACCAGTTGCAAATGACGCAGAGTGCAATTAAGTTTTTGCGGGAAAGTCACGAGGGCAATATAGCCACTCAGAGTAGCCAGAATTTTGGCTGCACGCTGTAGTAATCCTTCAAAATTAGCTCTGGCAATTTGTAACTCTTGCTGGACTATTTTTTGAATCGCTTGGTCAATATTATCGTTAGGAACAATTAAATGATCGACATAAGTACGATAACCTGAATCAGAAGGAACTCTACCCGCAGATGTATGAGGTTGATAAAGTAATCCTGCGGATTCTAAACGTCCCATGACATTGCGGATAGTGGCGGAACTAACATTAAAATCGTACTGCTGTGCCAAAGTTTTAGAGGCTACGGGTTCAGCAGTGGCAATATAGTGTTTAATAGTGGCTTTTAATATATCTTGATGTCTAGCAGTCAGTTCTGATTGATTAACCATTAAATATATTTATTTGAGTTAATAATTATTTAAAATAACTTTAAAATTTTGGCTAAAGTATAGCCTGTTCCAGATATTAATTACAGTTCATTAATAACGTCTGATGCTGGAATCGACCAAACATGAATAAGCATCAATTCCTCCCGTCACATTTTTAACCTCGCTAAATCCTCTCATCGCAAGCCATTGGCAGAGTTGAGCCGATCGCATTCCATGATGACAAATAACAATCGTTTCTATTTCTGGTTGCAAATCAAGCAAAATCTGCTCTGACCACTGTTCAAACTCACTTAGAGAATAAACGGCGAAACCTGGAATATGGGCAAGATCTACTTCGCTTCTTTCTCTCACATCAATTAGCTGCAATGAGTTACTAGAAGCCAACAAGGTTGCCAACTGATTAACATCTATTTCGGGGATTGGAGAATAATACACGATTACTTAAATACTATTTAACTATTATTAAAAAATTCTGTCGATCATTCATCTTCCCTTAGTTCGATCCTGATATACTGTTAATTTTTTTACGGATCGCTTAGGTTAAGAGGTTAAGACTAAGTAATTGATCGAACAGAGGCATCGCTCTTACTATCTGAAGGCTAGATTGAATTAGTAAAGGGCTTCGCCCAAGCTCTTAACTCTTAGCCTTTTATTTAAGTAATCGAATGGAAGCTAAAAGCTAACAGCTAACAGCTAACAGCTTTTTAAGGTAACAGTTTTAAATCGAAGGAATATCAATCTTGAGCTTGAGTGCTGGATTATTTTCCCAGCGATCGCCAACGTGAGTATAAATACTGGTGGTACGAGGGTCGCTATGCCCTAATAAGTCTTGTACCTGACGTAAATCTGCACCCGAACGCAAGGCTAACGTTCCCGCCGTATGTCTTAAACTATGAGCGGAAATAGTCCGACCAGGAGTATGTTTTAAGTCGGCTAGCTTAAGGTAGGTATCGACAATAGTTCTAATCCCCCGCCGAGAAATTCGCTGACCCCGCGAATTATTACCCGTAGAGATAAATAAGGGTTTTGTCGGTTGCAATACTTCTCCGCTAGTTTCCCTTTGATGGAGATATTCCACCAGCAGATGAGCTAGATCGGGAGTGAGGGGAACAACCCGAATACTTCTTTTACCTTCAACTCGCACACCGAGGTTCTTTCCCTGTCTGACAACGCTGGCAATATCGGCACGGTGCAGTTCAACGGTGCGTGTTCCTTCCAATGCCATGATCCCTAACATTAGCCGATCCCTAGCAGATTTAAGCGAACCATCGTGAGGTACTGTCCCGAATAAAACTTCTACCTCTTCTGCCTCCAAATAGGTGATCTTTTCCGCAGGATCGTACTTCTCTCGCGGTGGCTTAACTCCTGCTGCGGGATTCATAGCAATTAGACCCTTTTCTACCGCAGCCTGGTAAAAACGACGGACTACTGCTAGCTTGAGGGCAATGGTAGCTGGCTTGTATTGTTGCTGTTTAATCATCCAATGACGATACTTTTTGATATCATCTTTGACGACGATGACAGGATTTAGCTGACGGCGATCGCACCATTGCAAAAACTGATATAGCTGTCTGGTATAGGTTTTGAGGGTATCATCAGAAGCATCCCCCGCACTCACATCAATATCGAGAAACTCGGCAAAAACTACGAGTAAATTGTTAGTCGTAATAGCGCTAATTTGTGGGGCATTAGAAGCAGCTAGCATCGATAATGAACGCCTAATTTCGCACAATCATAACACAGGGATGATGGGTAATGGGTAATGGGTAATGGGTAATGGGTAACGCTTAGAACATCACTTATTACAAGTTAAAATTGAATATTAATCACTTATCAATTTTAAATGTATGAATTATGATGAAATTCCTATTCAAGAACGTTCAGAAGATTTTGCTATTAGAGTTATTAAAGCTTATGGTGAAATCAATAGTAAAAAGCATTTTACTGATTCAGCAGTAATTTTGTCCAAGCAGTTTTTAAGAAGTGGTACAAGTATTGGAGCAAATGTTTCTGAGGCAGTTTATGCTCAATCAAATAAAGATTTTATTAATAAATACTCAATTGCTTTAAAAGAGGCATCAGAAACTAGATATTGGATCAAAATAATGGTTAAATCTGATATTGTTCCGTCAAAAAAGTTTACTTTACTCCTAGAAGAAACTGAGAGAATAATTAAAATTCTTACTTCGATCATTAATAAGCTAAAAGCGAAAGAAAAATAAACCCATTACCCATTACCTATTACCTATTATTGTCGCTGCCGAAATACTTCATAAAGAGCGATCGCTGCTGCCACCGAAGCATTAAGACTAGGGGTTTTACCCACTAGAGGAATCGTCACCAACTGATCGCAATTTTTTTCGGTTAACTCGCTCAAACCGCTACCTTCTGAGCCGACAACTAAGCCTACAGCACCACTAAAGTTGGTTTTGTGGAGCATTTGATCTGTATCAGCAGTAGTACCGTAGATCCAGAACCCAGCTTCTTTTAATTTAGCGATCGCCTGATTCAAATTTACTACCCTAGCGATCGCCATATTTTCCAAAGCTCCTGCTGCTACTTTCATAACTGTGGAAGTAACACCGACTGCTCGACGCTGAGGAATTACTATCCCTTGAACACCTAAAGCCTCAGCGGTACGAATAATTGCCCCTAGATTGTGGGGATCTTCAATACCGTCAGCAATCACAATTACAGGATCGGGAGTTTGTTTTGCCCGATTAATTAACTCGGATAAGTCCCAATATTCATAGGGTGCAACTTGAGCAGCAATACCCTGATGATTTCCCCCTTGAGTCAACTGAGACAGGCGCAGAGAACTAACCTCATCAACAATGGTACCGTTGGCTTTGGCTGCTTTAACTAAAGGATAAAACTGTCCATGAGCGAGTAACTTATCCGTGAGCCAGATCCGATTGATTTGGCGATCGCCTTTTAAGGCGGCTAAAACAGCATGACGACCATAGGTTAAATCGATTTCTATTGTCGATTGTGATGCTGGATCAGAAGTAGAAGCTGATGTCGGTTTACTGGTTTTTCCTTTCTTAACAGAAATTTTAGGTTTCACAGTATCGATAATCTCCAAGAATGAATCAAACAAACAATTAATCGATGATTGATGACCAAAGATGATGAACAACCCCAATTAATCTTAGAGAATAAGTGGCTTAATTACTAACTGAATCAAAATCTAATTTGGCTAACAATTCTTGTAACCGCTGGCTATTAGTTAAGTGGAGATAGCCAATCAATGCTTCTAAGCCTGTCGCCTGTTGATATGTCTGACGAGATAGACGGCGTGGCTTGGTAACACAAGCATTGCGTCCACGACGTAAAATTTCTTTCTCTGTATCGGTTAAATCTGGTAACAACGATGCCAAATGAACCGCCTGACTTTCGGCTCTCACTTGGGTAACAACCTGACTATGATAACTAGCCATACGTTTGGGAGGCATGAGAAATCTTGTCCGAACGTATAGTTCAAATACAGCATCTCCAATATATGCCAAAGCGATCGGCGATAGCCTTTCAATTTCAATTAAGCGATCGGCTACGCTAAGATCTGCCATTTTCCCTGAATTAGCCCAAGTTTGAACCGTGTCTGTTGGCGCATTATTACTATTATTTTATTATTTGTCTATTTGCCTCTAGTAAATCTACATCCAATCAGGGACGTTATTTTTTGATATTTTCCAGTGCGATCTCTACAGAAGGCTGAAGAGAGAGAAATTTCTCTAAACGAACTAGTTTTACGGTTTGTGTAACTCGTGGGTTGGTGACAACCTGCAAGCTTCCACCAGCAGTTTGCGCCTTTTTGACGAGCTGCACTAAAGCGCCTAAACCAGAACTATCAATAAAATCGATTTGTGATAGAACCAAAACGATGTTGTTTGGCCCTTCGTCTATACAATTACCAATGACTTTACGAAATGCTGGTTCAGAAAAGGCATCTAGTAATCCAGTAAGACGAAATATTTGGTGATCTTCCCTGACTTCACGAGTGCCTCTTAAGCTCACAGTCAGGTTTAGCTGCTCAGGAATAATCTCCTCCTCAACTGTATCTTTGGTTTTACACAGTAAATTTTACGCCACAAGGACGATATGTCACTGTTAACTTTATCAATGGTAAAGTATAGCCCATTTTTACAGGTAATGTTAACTATCAAAGTGAACATCATTAATTGTCTTACTGATGATTAATTTTAGGTAGATCGACAGCAAGTTTATATTTGACCATAAAAAACCCCACTTTTTTGGTGAAAGCAGGGTAGCAGAGCAAGAGGAATTATTTGTAGGAGTTTTTTTAGTATTTATGAACTATTAGTTAGATTAGATTTTTTTGGTTGAAGAAATATTATCGTTTCCCAACTATAAATACATTCGTGTAAACACGGAGATATAGCGATCGCCAGCAATATTTTGGATATTTATAAATACTTTTTTGTCGCTCATTTTTTGAGATATGGAGGCTTCGTTATAAAGTAGGCATAAGTCTTTGGTTCTGGGAAATATCTTGAGCAGCGCAAATTAAAGCTCAAAAATATGAACAAATATAAATAATGTAATGTCTATTTTTCAAAAAAACTTCAAATTTAATTACTATCCCTTTAAATCCTCTAGCATCAACCGTTGGTTAATTGGATTGCTGACTTTCGGTTTAGTTATCGGGCTAGCAATACTTCCTGTGTGGACACAGCAGCCGATCGCTATTACAACTTTGGTTCGGGCTGATGAAGCGCTAAAGCTACAGCCATTGGTCGCCAAATTTAATCAACAGCATTCTGATATCAAGTTTAAGATTATTGAAGCCCCCAGTGACAGTAACCAGGTGGAAGACTTGTATACATCTTCTTTTTTACTGGGAAACTCTCCTTATGATCTGGTTTACATGGATATTGTTTGGACTCCCAAATTTGCTGCAGCAGGATGGTTGAGAGGTATTAGCGATCGCCTTACCCCAGAAGCAGCGCAACAGTATCTAGCAGAGGATATTGCAGGAGGTATGTATCAAGATAAGTTTTACCGTCTACCCTTTCGTTCTGATGCGGGAATGCTTTATTATCGTCAGGATTTGCTTGAGCAAGCAGGATATCAACCTCCAGAAACTTTTGCACAATTACTGACTATCTCTCAGGATCTCCAACAGCAGGGATTAATAGATTGGGGCTATGCCTGGCAGGGTAAACAATCTGAAAGTTTGGCAGCCATGTTTGTGGAAATCTTAGAGGGACATGGTGCTTATTGGGTTAACCCAGACACCTTAGAAGTGGGTTTAGATCGACCAGAAGCGATCGCCTCAGTAGAATTTTTATGTACAACGATCGCCAAAAAAATTTCTCCTCCTGGAGTCACAACCTATGCTGAAGATGAAACCCGTCTTTTGTTTCAAAATGGCAAAGTTGCTTTTTTAAGAAATTGGCCCTTCGTATATAGTTTGGCAGAAGATTCGGCGATCGCTGGCAAGTATGAGATCAAGCCAATGGTTCATGCTGTCGGCAAAAATAGTGGTGCTACTCTTGGCGGTTGGGGGTTAGGAATCTCTAGTACGACTAAACATTTTGAGGCAGCTTGGCAGGTATTAGAATTTCTCAGCAGCGAAGAATCTCAACGAGAATTTGTGTTAGAAACAGGTTTTCTTCCCAGTCGGGTGGCGTTATTTAATGACCCTGCAATTGTCGCCAAATACAATTATTATCCTCAACTCTTAGATGTAATTCAAAATTCATCCCTACGTCCCCCCATTTCCCAATATGCTCAAGCCTCAGATATTCTTCAGCGTTATCTCAGTGCTGCCATTACTGGCAAAATGACTTCAGCAGCAGCGATGCAGAATGCAGCTAAAGAAACGAGGAATTTGTTAAGCAGATAAGCAAGCATCAGGAAAGTAAAAAGCAAGAGGTAAGAGATGGCATTTAATCGACAAGAAAAAATTACAGGCTGGATCATGTTGTTTCCTGCCTTATTAGTTTTAGGTTTAGTATTTATCTATCCCATTGCTAGGGCATTCTGGCTGAGTTGGTTTACGGAGAATTTGGGAACGCAATTACAACCAGTTTTTACTGGGTTGGGCAACTATCAAAGGATGTTGGGAGATGGCAGATTTTGGCAGAGCCTCTCGAATACTGCGATCTTTACTATAATCAGCGTGTTTTTAGAATTGCTGCTGGGTTTAGGGGTAGCCCTAGTCTTAAATAAATCCTTTTGGGGACGGGGTGTCGTGCGAACAGTGGCGATCATTCCTTGGGCGTTACCCACAGCGGTGATGGGATTGGCTTGGGCTTGGATTTTTAACGATCAGTATGGCGTAGTCAACGATCTTTTACTCAGATTAGGCTTGATCGATACAGGTATCAACTGGTTAGGCACGCCGACTTTGGCGATGATTGCCCTAATTGTTGCTGATGTCTGGAAAACCACCCCTTTTATCAGCATCATCTTATTAGCAGGCTTGCAGTCGATCTCAGAAGATCTTTATGAAGCCCATCGTCTGGATGGTGCTAGTTCGTGGCAAAGCTTTACCCAGATTACGCTCCCGTTATTAATGCCCCAAATTTTGATTGCCTTACTCTTTCGTTTTGCTCAATCTTTCGGCATTTTTGATTTAATCCAGGTGATGACTGGTGGTGGCCCTGCTGGTTCTACGGAAACCGTATCGATCTATATCTACTCGACAGTAATGCGCTATTTGGATTTTGGCTATGGTGCAGCGTTAGTGGTGGTAACTTTTCTCTTACTAGTATTTGCCGTGGCAATTATTTCTGGGCTGCTAAAAAAAGTTCGCGCTTAAGTTTATATTGATTGAGATAAAATTAAACTAATAATATAAAAGATTATTATTAACTTCAATTGCGATTACTTTCTTAGTAATTAATCTTTCTCAGCTTCTTAAAGAGGCTTCGATCGCTTTTTTGTGTCAATTTTTCCAATCAATACTGTTTTCTCGACCTATGATTATGAACCATTATGTTTTGATGGGCTAAATATAACACTAAATTATTTGAACGAATTGAGCGAATTATTCGTCAATAGAACTCTTGTTCTTATGCTACTTTTTCAGCAAACCCCAACTATAAAATCATCACCCAGAGAGGGCGAACTGCTGTTCGCCCCTACGAAAATCCTAGACAGATTCAGTTTGACGGATTAAATATTGTTCACGGTTAAATTCTTTTTGTTCTTCAGTTAAAACACCGTAATTATCAATTGGTGAACGCATATCCCATTGAGTCTCGGCAAACATCAATAAGTTGATAGTCATCACTAAACCTGTTGTGAAAAACTGCCAACCTAGGCAAAAAGGTAAAATGGCTATTCCCAAGAGATGAAATAATCCTGACATCATAAAGGCACGCGATCGCAATCCAATTCCCGTACAAAAATAACCCACGGAACTCAAACCAAGCCATAAATGGCATAGGTGCATTAAAACTATTCCTGAACCATAGTAAATACCGAAATTGGTAATCGCTACACCACTGAGCATCAGCACTATCCAGACATACAGCACCCAGCGTAGTCGTTCAACTTTGACCCAGAAATGAGTTAAAACCGTCATGATTGCCGTACCAATTACCGTTAGTACAGACCAAAAAGTAGCCTGTATTACCCAGTCAATCGGCGCAAATTGGGCCGTCAAAAAAATTACTGCGGTGATTAAACCCCAAATAACAAAAACCTGGTCAATTCTGGTGTAAATATTGTTAAATAAAGTCTTATTTCTAATCTGTAATTTTAGTTTTAGTAGTCCTTGACAATCCTGAAAATCTAATGCGTGCTGTTTACGACGGATAATTTGCTCGACAGAGTTAAACAAAGGCATTTAAATTATAAAAAATTTGTAAATTTCAAATCAAATCAATATTTTTTCGCAGCGCTAGCTGGCAACGACCAAATTGGGTTAGCACCATCAGTGACAGCATAAGGGCCAGAAATTATGGTACTTGAAAAAGCTGCCGTTTGCAGATCAAAAATTTCATCTATTCCTGATTTAAATTCCAAACAGCTAATCATTTGCCTCGCCTGTAAATCGACTACCGCGACACCACACTTGAGTTGATCAAAGTGATCGCTAATGGGTAAATTACCAAAAATAGCGGTTTCACGAATCTTAGACAAGCCAATAAAAGCATACTTGCCGACAATTGCCATCCCCCGAGTATACCCAGGCAACACCACGATCGTTTCCTGGTTACCAGAGTTAGGATCTACGGTAATTAGTTCTCCCTTCCCCGAATTAAGCACCCACAAAACACCTTGATACATTCTGGGAGAATGAGGCATTGATAGACCTTCGGTAATTACTTTACTACTAGGTACTTCTAAAACACATCCTGCATGAGCTTTTTGCGATCGCCAACCGCCAGGGGTATCCGTCTTACCTAAGACCGTAACATATTTGGGCATTCCTTTGACCATCGCCATCCCGTTAAGATGACAACGATCTTCAGGAGCGATCGCAGTAACGAAATTTGGTTGCCACTGGGGGAGAAAATTATAGTTGTTACTTAAGGTGCAAAGACAGGAAAATCGCGTATTCACAATCCATAATTCCTGACCTCCCCAAGCTAAATCGTGGATTGAAATATCTCCTGTATACTGTCCACTTTTGGTCAGAAAGCAAGCATCATGGCTACCAGCAGGTTCAATCTGCGCTGCTATGTCAGTGTCGTTTTTGAGAAAATAGACCCAATCCTTTCCCCCGACTGCCATCCGAGACTTATTAACCGCCATACCCATCGCCCGTTCAAAATTATGAAAGGCAATATTTAACGTCTGCTCTTTAACGGTGACAACTCCCAATTTACCCGCTTGATAGGTAGAGAAAAAGAGAGATATCTGAAGGTGTTTAAGAATCTCAGCCAGGTTATTACTGTGTTCGTAACTTACTTCGCGTAAATTTTCCTGAGCCTCAGTATTGATTTTGTTAGCAGGTTGAACCATTAATAAATTATGTCTAATATAAATTAAAGCTCATTAATTATGACTATGAGAAAAGGGGTCGAGATTTCAACCCCTTGCCGATTATTTAAATCATTTCAAAGTCACTAGCACTAGATGTTACTTGTTCGGCATTAATCCCATCAAGAGTAGTTGATACTTCCTCACCACCAAATAAATTCTCTGAACCATCAGAGCAATGAATTAAAATTGGTGTTTCACCTACTGAATCATCAAGGGTCAACTTAAACAGTTCAGTTCCAGTTTCACCGTTATCGGCACTAAAAAACAATTCATTACCAACGACAGTTAATCCACTAGGAGCAGAACCATAGTTATAGCCGTAACTATCTTTCCCTGGATAAATATCTGCTACTAATTGAGTTCCTTCGGTGGTACCATCGGTAACAAAAAGCTCATAGCCATTTTCTCCATCATTCGCTACAAAATATAGATGATCGTTAAATTCCACAAAGTCACGAGGAGAAGAGCTATTGTTGTAGCCTAAGTCATTTTCCCCTGGATAAATATCTGCAAATAATTGAGTCCCTTCGGCGGTGCCATCGCTGACAAATAGCTCATTGCCATTTTCTCCATCATTCGCTGAAAAGTAGAGTTTGCCGTTAAATTCGGTCATATAACTAAGATCATAGCTAATGACATTGCCATTTTCATCGGTTTCTGGGCTGAGATCTGCTACTAACTTAGTACCTTCGGCGGTGCCGTCACTGACAAATAGCCCATTATTAGTTTCAGCAGTATTTGCCGTGAAGTAGAGTTGGTCGTTAAGCTCCACAAAGTTCGTCGGATCAGAGCCATTACTAAAACCGTCGTATTGGTCTTCCCCTGGAAAAAGATCCACGAGTAATCCAGTTCCCTCGGCAGTACCGTCACTGACAAATAACTCTAGACCACTTTCGCCATTATCCGCTCTGAAGTAGAGTTTGTCGTTAAATTCCACTAATTCACTAACAGCAGAGCCATTACTAAAACCGTATTGATTTTCCCCTGGATAAATATCTGCTACTAATTTGGTGCCTTCGGCGGTGCCATCAGTGACAAATAGCTCATCGCCATTAACACCATTATTCGCCCTGAAATAGAGTTTGTCCTGAAATTCCGCCAATTCACTAGGAAAAGAGCTATTGTTGGAGCCGTATTGGTCTTCCCCTGGAAAAAGATCCACGAATAATCCAGTTCCCTCGGCAGTACCGTCACTGACAAATAACTCATTGGCATTTTCGCCATTATTCGCCTTGAAGTAGAGTTTGTCGTTAAATTCCACCAATTGATCAGGAGCAGAACTATAAGGGCCGTCTTGATTGCCTCCTGGATAAAGATCTACGAGTAATTGAGTTCCTTCGGCAGTACCATCAGTGACAAATAGCTCAGAACCATTTTCTTTATCATAAGCACTGAAGTATAGTTTATCGTTAAATTCAACCAAGCTATCGGGAGCAGAGCTGACATCAGGGTTGATATCTTTAACTAATTCGACTTGACCTAAGTTGGTATCCATTTATTTGATTGTTTTTGAAGAGATAGAGTTGATTGTCGGTTTATAGTCATATTTTTCTTTCGTCAGCCAAGAGAGGTTTCGCCAGTAACTTTAAGTATTTTGTCTATTGTTTTTTGCTTGCAATAAAGAAAAGGAGTCGAGATTTCAACCCCTTACAGATTATTTAAATTGTTTTAAAGTCACCAGATGTTAGTTGTTCGGTATTAATCCCATCAAGAGTCACCAGCACTTGTTCACCAACTAGAATAGTCTGACCAGCAAAACTTAAGTCATCAAACTGCAAACCATTAGCTAAACCAAGCTGATCGCCACCTATATTTAAGTTGCCGCCTAAATTAAAGTCAACAATCGTGTCAGATCCAGCATTAGAGCTTAAGACAAAGACATCGTCACCATTACCACCATCAAGGGTGTCATTACCAACCCCAGCATCTAGCAGATCGTTATCACCACCTCCAGTTAGGCGATCGTTGCCATTGCCTGCATTTAAGACATCACTACCGTTGCCACTCAAAAGAACATCATCACCGTTACTGCTATTGAGGGTATCGTTACCATTTCCGCCGATTAGACTATCATTACCTGCACCACCATTCAGGAGATCGTCTCCGTCACCACCATCAACAGTATCATTTCCGCCACGGCTATCAACAGTATCTTGACCACTCAAAGCTTGAATTTGCTCAGAGCGATCGCCTCCCAATAAATTGTCGGAAGCATCGGAACCATTAATTAATGCTGGTGTTTCACCTGTTGAATCATCAAGGGTTAGCTTAAACAGTTCAGTTCCAGTTTCACCGTTATTGGCACTGAAAAATAATTCATCTCCAACGACAGTTAATTCGTAAGGAGCAGAACCATAGCTATAGCCGTATTGACTGGCTCCTGGACGTATATCCGCCACTAATTGAGTTCCTTCAGCGGTACCATCAGTAACAAATAGCTCAGCACCACTTTCACCATCATTCGCTGTGAAATAGATTTTGTCGTCAAATTCTACCATGCTACTCGGATAAGAACTATTGGTAAAACCGTACTTATTTTCCCCTGGATAAAGATCTACGAGTAATTGAGTTCCTTCGGCAGTGCCGTCGCTGACAAATAGCTCATTACCATTTTCACCATCATTCGCTGAGAAGTAGAGTTTATCGTTAAATTCTACAAAGTTACTCGGAAAAGAACCATTGTTGAAACCGTAGTTATTTTCCCCTGGATAAAGATCTACGAGTAATTGAGTTCCCTCGGCAGTACCGTCGCTGACAAACAGCTCATAGCCATTTTTACCATCATCCGCCGTGAAATATAGTTGGTCGTTAAATTCCACCAAGTTACTCGGAAAAGAGCCATAGCTATAGCCATACTTATCTTCCCCTGGATAAAGATCTACGAGTAATTGAGTTCCCTCGGCAGTACCGTCGCTGACAAACAGCTCATAGCCACTTTCACCATCATTCGCCGTGAAATATAGTTGGTCGTTAAATTCCACCAAGTTACTCGGAAAAGAGCCATAGTTATAGCCATAGTTATTTTCCCCTGGAGCAAGATCCACCACTAATTGAGTTCCTTCGGCAGTACCGTCGCTGACAAATAGCTCATTACCACTTTCACCATCATTCGCCGCGAAATAAAGCTTGTCATTGAATTCAATTAAATTGTAGGGATTAGAACCATAAATATAGCCATAATTATCTTCCCCTGGACGAAGATCTGCTACCAATTGAGTTCCCTCAGCAGTACCGTCAGTAACAAATAGCTCTCGACCACTTTCACCATCATTCGCCACGAAATAAAGCTTGTCGTTAAATTCAACTAGATTATTAGGAGCAAAACCATAACTATAGCCGTAGTTGCCTTCCCCTGGGCGAAGATCCGCCACTAATTGAGTTCCTTCAGCAGTACCATCGCTGACAAATAGCTCATTGCCATTTTCACCATTATCAGCAGAGAAATAAAGCTTATCGTTAAATTCAACTAAGCTACTGGGAAAAGAGCTTGCAGGGTAGGGAGAAGACGGGACAGAAATCCTTGTTGATTCGTCTGCTGATGAATCAAGCTCTTCGTTAGATTCAGCCTCATCAGGCCTAAAAAAATCTATGGGACGAACGGGCCCATTATAGCCCTCGAAAACGCCAGGATTGATATCCTTAACTAGTACAACTTCACCTAAATTGGTATCCATTTGTTTGATTGTTTTTTATGAGATAGTGTTGTATCGAGCAATCGGTCATTCGGTCACATCAATCTCTCTAATAGTTAAGAGAGGTTTTCCTAGTAAATAAATATTTTTGGTAGGATCTCCATCTGCTTGTTCGGCAGATCATAGATAAATTTAGACCATCTATTTTAATCCCTAAATTCAGGAAATTATGACAACGCTTAAATGAGTTGAAAACTTATGATGCTACAAGTCTCTTTCTTGCTGAAGATTACTGCAACGGCTATACTTGCCATGTTATTAATTTGTATTATTTTGTTACATATAGGTTACTAAAACCTCAAAAAATATCTTGCTATTTGACAACTTACCTTGACAACTCGTAGTCGTTATGAGTATGATTTATTTAGTGAAATTCCTAATCAAAACACAATAAGTTAAGGAGAAATACGGATCATGAGAGACACAGTACCTAACGTAGTATTCAAAACTAGAGTACGTGATGAGTCGGTTGAAGGGCCTAATCCTTTTCGCTGGCAAGATGTGACTACAGCAGATATTTTTAAAGGCAAAAAAGTCATCGTCTTTTCTCTGCCAGGTGCGTTTACTCCAACCTGTTCTTCAACTCATTTGCCTGAATACGAAAAGCTCTATGACGAATTTAAGTCTTTAGGGATAGACAAAATTGTCTGTATATCTGTTAATGATGCTTTTGTGATGTTCCAATGGGGTAAACAACAGGGAGTCAAGAACGTCTTTTTGTTACCTGATGGGAATGCAGAATTTACGCGCAAGATGGGGATGTTAGTCAACAAAGATAATTTAGGTTTTGGTATGCGATCGTGGCGTTATTCGATGTTGGTTAACGATATGAAGATCGAAAAGATGTTTATCGAAGCAGACTTTGACGATAACTGTTTGACAGATCCGTTTGAAGTATCTGATGCTGGTACGATGCTGGCATATTTGAAAGGGGCAAAGTGAGTCCTAAAGGATTCCCTAACCCTAAAGGGTACCGCTTCGCATAAGGGCGACACGGAGTTAGTACCCTTGCGGTATACACCTTCGGATAAGCTTCGCGTCACAATGAACAACAATTAGTAATTACTCCTCAAGGATAAGCTTCGCAAATAATTACTTAGTTGAAAATCTTGGACTGAATTTTCTACACTTAATCAACACTTAAAGGAAATTAAATTATGGTTTCTACTGTTTCTAAGCAAAAGCTTTATGTAACTCGAATTGATTTACCAGAAGATCTTCGAGCAAAAGTAGTCAGTACTTTAAATCAAACCCTGGCAGCAACACTAGATTTAAAAACTCAAACTAAGCAAGCGCATTGGAATGTTAAAGGAATGGACTTTTATCAGCTGCATTTGCTGTTTGATGAGATGGCAGGTGAACTAGAAGAGTATACCGATCTAGTTGCCGAGCGAGTTACTGCTTTAGCCGGTACAGCAATGGGTACAGCTAGAATTGCTGCTGGGGAGTCTATCTTACCTGAATATGCTTTTGATGCTGTTTCGGGAGCCGAACACGTTGCTGCTTTAGCCGATCGCTATAGCTTATATGCCAAACATCTACGGGAGGCAATTGACACTACCGCTGAGCTGGGGGATGCAGATACAGCGGATCTTTACACAGAAATTTCTCGGGCGATCGATAAGCGCCTTTGGTTCTTAGAAGCTCATTTGGTTGGTTAGTTTCAATCGCTCTAAGCTGGAGTATAGATTAAAGAGTCACAATTAAGACTTTGATTGTGTTTGTACGAATAAAACTGTAGTCTAAGCAATACTGAGTATAGAGAAATAAAATTATGACAGATACCAAAGGTGCAGATTCAGTAGATCGGGCGATCGCTCAAGGTCTTGATTTAGATGGCTCGCCAATTCCAGAGGCTAAATTGTCACTATATAACAAAGTCATGGGGTTTGAAGCAGGAAGGCAAAGGAGTGGTGTAACCAATACAATGCGCTCTAGAATCGTCAGAATTGGTGCAAAACACTTAGCTCAAGCTGAACTCAATCAGATGCTGCTGGATGCGGAATTCCCTCCTTTAAAAGCTAAAGAGATCGCTTTTTATTACGCTGGTAAGTAACCCTAGTAGTCAAAAAGATAAGAGAACATAGAGACAGGGAGCAGTAGGGTAATGCGAACCTGTCTTTTTATTGGAAGTTTAGCTTAAATAAAAAGATATAAGGAGATATAAAATTATGAGCTATGATTTTGACCTATTTGTCATTGGTGCGGGTTCAGGCGGAATTGCTACCGCTAGGCGTGCTGCTCAATATGGCGCCAAAGTAGGGATTGTGGAAAGCGATCGCCTGGGGGGGACTTGTGTTAATCGCGGGTGTGTCCCCAAGAAGCTGATGGTCTATGCCTCTCATTTTCCCTATCAGTTTGAAGAATCGGCGGGTTATGGTTGGACAGTAGGTGAAACCAGTTTCGATTGGCTTAAGATGATTACGGCGGTAAATAATGAAGTCGATCGCCTAAACGGTATTTATCAGAGAATGTTAGATAACTCCGAAGTTAAGCTTTATCGGGGTTATGGTAAGTTTGTTGATGCTCATACGATTGAAATTGGCGAGCAAAAGGTTACTGCGGAAAAGATTTTGATTGCCGTGGGTGGGAAACCCGTAAAACCAGACATTGAAGGAATTGAACACGCCATAACTTCCAGAGAAATTTTCAACGTTCAAGAACAACCAAAACGGATGGTGATTATCGGTGGCGGTTATATTGGCGTAGAGTTTGCCTGTATTTTGAATGCTTTAGGTACTGAAGTTACCGTAGTTATTCGGGGAGATAAAATCTTGCGCGGTTTTGACGAAGATATTCGTGACGAGATTCAAACAGGCATGAAAAATCATGGGATTAAGTTTGTTACTAATTGTGATTGCGATCGCATGGTAATTGAGAAAACTGATAGTGGTTTAAAAATTACTGTTCCTACTCAAGACGGTAAATCAGAAACCATTGTTGCGGATGCTGCAAGTTTGGCAGCTACTGGAAGAAAGCCTGACTTATCAAATCTCGGTTTAGAAAACACTGGAGTAGAGATTGTTAAAGATGCGGTAGCGGTAGATGAATATAATAAAACCGCCGAAGATCATATCTATGCAGTAGGTGACTGTACCGATCGCATTAATCTAACTCCTGTAGCTATCAACGAGGGTAGAGCCTTTGCCGATACTCACTTTGGTGGTCAATCGCGAAAAATGAGCTACGAAAATATTCCTACTGCTGTTTTTACTACTCCTGAAGCAGCCACAGTTGGTTTAACCGAAGCTGAAGCCAAGGAAAAATATGGCGATGCAATTAAGGTTTATCGGAGTAAATTCCGCCCGATGTACTATACTCTGGCGGGGAAAGAAGAGAAAACTTTAATGAAGTTAATTGTAGACACCAATACCGATAAAGTAGTGGGCGCACATATGGTAGGAGACGGCGCAGCAGAAATTATTCAAGGAGTGGCGATCGCTGTTAAGATGGGCGCTACCAAAGCTAATTTTGATGCCACAGTAGGTATACATCCAAGTTCAGCCGAAGAATTTGTCACCATGAGATAGATTGGGAACTTTGGGACTTTGGGACTTGGGGCAATAATTATCTCCCTATCTCCCTATCTCCCTATCTCCCTATCTCCCTATCTCCCTATCTCCCTATCTCCCTACTTCTCTGCCTCATGCCAGTTGGGGATTTCTTTTTGACGCGATCGCGCTACCACTAGAGCATTATCCTGAACGTCCTGAGTCACTACTGAACCTGCTGCTACGGTGACGTTTTCTCCCAAGGTGATGGGGGCAACCAAGACACTATTCGAGCCTGTTTTCGTTCCCTGCTTAATGGTAGTGGGGTGTTTTTGCTTACCGTCATAGTTAGCGGTAATTGTTCCTGCACCAATGTTAACGCGATCGCCTAAAGTAGCATTACCTAAATAAGATAGGTGCGCCATATTGCTATTTGCACCTACGGTAGTATTTTTAAGTTCGACAAAGTTGCCCACTCGACAGCTTTCCCCCAGCTCAACCCCAACCCGCAGATGAGCATAAGGGCCAATTGTGGTATTAGCAGCAACTTCAGAATTACCAATCACCGAGTATAAAACTGTAACGTTAGCGCCAATCTGGCTGTTATCAATTAAGCTACCAGGCCCAATGTGACTTCCTGTTGCTATTCTAGTGCGACCCCGCAAATGGGTTTGTGGTTCTAAAATTACATCTGGCTCAAGTTCAACATGCTCATCAATTGTAATGCTGCTGGGGTCAATCATGGTTACCCCCGCCTTCATCCAGTTATCTTTAATTCTGGTCTGTAAAATATCGTAGGCTGCGGATAACTGCTGGCGATCGTTAATACCATTAGTTTCGCGATAATCTTCTGCATCAAAAGCCATTACAGGGTCAAGATAATCAACAACTTCCGTTAAGTAATATTCTTGCTGATCGTTATTGGTCGATAGTTCAGGGAGAGATTTCGCTAGCTTCTGCCAATTAAAGCAATAGATCCCTGCATTAACCCGACGATTTTGCTGTTGCGCAATATTACAATCACGGTCTTCAATAATATGACTAACTAAATTATCACTATTACAAAAAACCCGTCCATATCCTTGAGGGTTAGGTAGATTAGCCGTTAATAACGTTGCCGCATTTTGCCTACTTTGATGAGCTTCCACTAGCTTTTGTAGAGTTTCTGGACGCAGTAAGGGAGCATCACCATTTAAAACCAATAAATCTCCCTGATATCCTGCCAAAGCAGACATGACCTGCTGTACCGCATGACCCGTGCCTAATTGTTGGGTTTGTTCCACGAATTCTACAGCTTGACGATGACTCAACGCTTGCTTAACTCGATCTCCTTGGTAGCCAACGATCACAATCTGGCGATCGAGATCGAGTAGACTACAACTATCAAGTACTCTTTCAACTAGCGATCGCCCCGCTAATGTATGCAACACTTTGGGTAAATCGGACTTCATGCGAGTGCCGCGTCCTGCTGCTAAGATTGCTACCGCTACCATGCTTTTTCGAGGTTAATTATTTGAATAAATTACTGATTAAATCCGATTGGAGTATAGCTTTTATGGGTGCGCTTATGCAAAGTTCAACTCAGACGATAATTCTTTAAATTATCAATCGGACTGGTAAATAGCGCTGTATTTGTCTCTACTTGGGGAACTATTAAGCACATGACAATTAAACTTAGCAGCACAAGTGTACCTTTAATTCCGCCTTTGACACGCCAGTTAAATTTAAAGTTGCTGCTCAACTGAACTATTAAGCAAAATACTAGGGCGATCGCCATATAGAACGATGGCATAATTAATGTGCCGAAAGCTGTAGTTAAGCAAACAGCGCCGAGAAACCAGTGGCGAGGAGAAATCATTAATAATAAATTACGGAGAGAACTAGACAGTAGGATTGTCTGCTTTACTATACTTCTGGGATTTCCCAACGACATCAGAATATATCCTTAGATAACTTGTTCACCCTGTTTTTAACATATAAAACGCAAAAAAAGCGCCTTTAAAAGTTGATCTAGCAAATCTAATTACAGCAGTTTTCAATTGAGTAGACTTATTTTCTAACACTGATTTTAGCGGTAATAACTTGTGCTGCCAGCCTGCCAGTTTGAGCGCCACCGTTCATATAGCCATAAAATTCATCACTAAAATGTTCTCCTGCAAAAATAAGATTACCAAAAGCAACGTTTTGACGTTCTTGGGGAACTTCTGATTCAATATAACGAAACTCACTATATTCAGTATATTGTCCAGGTTGAAAATTAGTATAACCTCCTTTGATTAAAGGATCTTGACTCCAGTTAGTCCGAAAAAACTTACCTGTTGCAGTAGATTTTGCTTGGGGAATAATTTGTTCAAAATGTTCGAGAAAATCCTGTTTCAGAGTGGATAAAGATTTTGCCTGAATTGCGTCTACCTCATTACCCCCAAGGAAAAAAGTCAATGCAGCATTTTGTCGATCTGATTGACGTTGAGTTTCATCCCAAGCTTGGCAAAAACCAAGATCAGACCAAACAGTTTCCGTAAATCCCTGTTTTTGTAGCCAAACTCGATTTTTAAAACCAGCAATTACTTTGTCGTTTTGACCTAGGTTTACTTCTTGAATAAATTTTTTGAATTTAGGTTCTAGTTCAACTTGGAAATCTAGATGACGCAGCATCGAAATAGGTATAGCAATAATTACATAATCTGCATCAATAACTGAGCGATCTTTAAAAAGTAAGCGATAACCATCACCATCTGGCATAATTTTTTCTAAGCGCTTGCTAGTTTTAATGCGATCGGCAAATACTGCTGCCAGAGATTCGATGATCTTACCACTACCACCTTGAACTACATAGGCTTCATCGCTGCTACCAACAACTGTCACTTCATTGTCCTCAACAGTAGTAAGAATGAAAAGTAGCTGCAAACTTGAAGATGATTCGGGTTCAGCACCATATTCAGCTCGTAGCGCACTTTCTAGTAAAGCTTGAACAAAAGGTTCGGTGATTTTATCCGCGTGCTGTGCTAAATATTGAGCTACGGAAAGACGATCGAAAATAGGGGCATATTTTTCATAATCTTGCTCCAACAAACCAGCATCATTAACAATTTGTCGGGCAAGAGGACGCAATTTCTCAGCTACTTCTGCTTCTGGGTACAATTTACCATCAAAGAAATATCCTTCTGCGGGAAAAAGTGAATTTTCCGTAGCTTCAGCGCGGTTAAACAAGGTCAAGTTAAATTCTTTGACTAATGCCAACATGTCTGCATGATTGCTGTTGATAAATGAACCACCTAAATCTGTTACTAAGGACGCTCCTACTAATCCCGTAAAAGAACGGATGCGTCCACCAACACGGGATTTAGCTTCATAGACAGTAGCCTCTAACCCTGCTTTGTGTAACTGATAAGCAGCATTTAAACCTGCTATGCCACCGCCAATAATAGCGATTTCTGGTGGAATTGCTCGGCTTTCGGCTGCTTTGATTAAAGGAAGTGCAGTTGTAGCGATCGCAGCACTGCCAGCTAAAGCACCCATTTTTAAAAACTTTCTGCGTTTATACTGAGATGTTCGAGAAGCTTCTACAGTATTAAGATTTTGATTAATATTTTGACAATGAGCTTTGTGTAAAGTGCGTTTAAATTTCTGGAATGAAATCGTATGTGCCATTTCAAATGAATTATGCTGATGATCCAAGCAATAATAAACGAATATGTAGAATATCGTCTACTCCCAAAATTCTGCGTTATGACAACACAACTAGCTCGATTAAGCTTCAATTGTCTAATCATTCACAGCTAAGTAGGTAGGCAAAATAATTAATCAAACCCCTACCCTTAGAGATACTCGTTACTCGTTACTCGTTACTCGTTACTCGTTACTTGTTACTCCCTAACCTCATTTCCAATTTAATTACACCCACCTACTTAGTTATGTTATGACCAAAAAAGTAGCATCGAAATAAAAGGTAGAACCTTCATTAAGTTTACTTTTTACTTGAAGCTTGCTATTCATGAGCTGAATTATTTGTTTGCTAATAGCTAAACCTAAACCAATACCCCTTTGATATTTTGCTCTGTCTCCAACTTGTTCAAAAGGCTGGAAAATTTTTTCCAGCTCATCTCTAGCAATTCCTACACCAGTATCTTTGATTTCAAATCTAATAGTCTGTTTTGCCAGACAATTAGTCTCAGCGGGAGAGTAGGCGATCGCAATGGCTTTTAAAATTACTTGACCGCGATCGGTGAACTTGAGGGAATTATCTAATAAACTAATCAATACTTGTCGCAATCGTTTTTCATCAGCCCAAAAATAAGTAGGTAAATCCCCTAAAGACTGATATTCAAGGTTGATATTTTTTTCTAAGGCTCTGATTTTAACTATATCAATAATGCCATTCATAAATTTAGCAAAGTCTAGCTCTTGAGGGCTAAGTTCTATTTGATGGGCTTTGATTTGGGTAAAATCTAAAATATCGCCGATGAGAGAAGAGACATGATTGCTACTCTGTTCAATAATTTTTAAGTTATGAAGTTGGTCATATTTAATTTTTTTCCAATCAGAATTATTAATTTCACCTAAGTTAAGTTCACTAATGCTACGTTGCGAAATTTGAGCATAACCTAAAATTCCTTTGAGGGGAGTACGCAATTCGTGGCTAATATTAGCTAAAAACCGATCTTTGGTGTGATTGGCTATTTCTGCTGCTTCTTTTGCCGCTTTTAACTCAATAGTTCTCTCTTGTACTCTATTCTCCAATTCTTCATTGATATTTTCTAGAAAATCGAATTGGCTTTTGAGCTGTTGTGCCATTTGATTAAAAGCTGTAGACAGGACAACTATTTCTTTTGCCCCACTGATGCCCACCTGTCGTTCTAATTGCCCATGGGATAACGCTTGAGAAGCTTCGCTCAAAAGATAAATTGGTCGGGTAATCCAACGGGAAGTATACCAACCTAATACTACGGCAACACCCAAAGCCCCCAAACACAAGAAAATTGTTTTTTGAGTGTTGGCATTAATTTGGGCTGTAAAATCTGATTCTGGCACTGTGACGGCAATTAACCAATCTAAACCTAATTCATCCTGCCAAGGGGTTACTTGAACAAACTGGCGATCGCCATCAAGAAAAAATTCAGTTTGCCTGGCTTTTTTGATCTTGTCAAGCGACTGGTATTCTTGCAACAAGTGTTGGGTAGTCGCTCTGACTACAGGATCGGAGCTGTTAGCGGTTTGAATCCTTTGCGGTTTTCCCTTAACCATCTGATATGGCAAGTCTGTTCCCGAACCAGCCACGAGAGAACCGTCTCGTTCAATGATGTATATTTTAGCTGAAGGGCTGATTTGAATTTGGTTAAGAAAATCGCCGATCTGAGAAAGAATTAGATCTACGCCAATCACGCCAATAAATTTTTCTTCGCTATTGAAAACTGGATAACTAGAAGAAATTGAGAGTATTTCTGGTTTATCTTGCCATTGATAAATTTCACTCCAAACTGGACGAAGAGTTCTAGCTGCATCGGCATACCAACCTTCTTCGCGAGTATCACCACTTTCAGGATCGTATTCTGAAGTGGTACGATTACCTTGGGAGTCTGTTTCGTAGCTGGTTAAAGCAACTATATTCGGTTTAAGAATTTCATGAATGACAAAAGTATTATTTTCGAGTCTTTCTACGCCGATAAATTCTCCAGCTATACTAGCGTAATTGATATAACCAACATCAAACTGTTGCATCTGTTCCCAAAAATAATGACCAATTATCTCAAAATTGTTTAGATCGAGAATACCTAATCTAACGGCTTGGAGATTAATTTGATTAAGTTTATGGGGAACGGATAAATAAGAATCCAAGTGGCGATCGATATTATTGGTTGCATCTGAGCGCATTTGACTGGCTATATCATTGACCGCTTTTTGCCCGTTACGTAGAGATAAATATCCAGTTAATCCTACGAGAGCAAAAATTTGTATGACAAATGGAATAATTAAGATTAAGCGCAATGGTAGTTTAAGGCTATTTTTCTCTAAAGAAGTATGGTTCATAGAGCTATTGGTCTCAAAGGCTTAATAAATAAGGGAAGTAAGGATCTTAAAAGAGATTAAATTTTTTTTTAACTCTTACTAAATAAATGTAGTAACTGGTAATAATCCTTTTCTAGTCTATTAGTACTGCTTTGAAAGGAGCGAAAAGAGCGAGAACGAGATTATTAGGTTAACTAATATTGTTATTGTACGTAAAATAATCATTATTAGAAGCTAAAAATTGTCCGTAAAGTTCCGACATAAATAGTGTCGTTATTTGAATCACCGTTAGAATTAAATAAAGCATAACCACCAGGTGTCAACTGAATGTTATCGTTTAAGTTGTATTGATACTCTACATTTAAAAGATAGGGTGTATCCTCGTCTTCTTCTAAAGCGTCCCCACTCGAATCAATTAAACTTGACGGCTGACCAAAACTGACAACAAAAGTCGAGCCTTCTTTAAGTAGATCGCTATAGGTTGCGTAACCACTCCAAGTTAAGATGTCAGCATCAGCATTATCATCAATTGTCCCAGCGGTAGCATAACCAAAATATCCCCCCACCGCTAGCTTTTCTAAAACTTGAAACCTACTAGCCAAGCCATAATTATCAGTAGAGTTGGCTCTATCTTCAAAAGGATCTGTCGCTGCATCAGTACCGACAAAGCCAGCCAAATCATATTCACTTCCTGCCCCTTGATAAGCCCTAAGATAGGCTAGGGCGATATTTAAACGTTCTTCTAAAAAAGAAAGATTCAAATTAGCTCCAGCAGCATAATTACCGTTAAATAGTCCATTGCCAGGCTCGGAATCGGCGGGATTAGTCGCCCAGTAGCCAACATCTAAATTTACCGATTCTAAAATCTCGATATTTAAACCTAAAGCTGCCCCCTCCTGATTACCATTATCGTAAATTAGGTTATTGTAGGCGCTAAAAAGACTAAGAGAGTCATAAGTTGCGCCCATAGTTGGGTAAACATCAAAAATATCATCGATTAGAACACCATTAGTACCTACTACAGCCGATATTTTCTCGGTAATGGGAAAAGTGTAAGAAAAGAGATCTATTTCAACATTATTACTACTGTCTCCTTCAAAGTTGAGCGCTAAGGAATTAGTACCGCCAGAATCAACAGGACTAGTAATATTTGACGCCTCTAAACGAACAATTAAAAGATCTTCTCCTGTAAAGCTAGTATTAAAATTAAGGCGAACCCGACTGCTGAAGGTTAGTTCGTTATCAATATCGCTACCGTCTGGTTTTTGGTCACCAAAAGTTCCTAGTACGTAATTAATAATCTCTGTATCTAGTTTAGTAGTAGTGGAAAAAGAATTATCTTCCAAAATAGCAGTGCGACTTTCAAGTTCATCGACTCTCCCTCTTAAGCTAGCTAATTCTACGGCAAATTCTTGACTCAATCGCTCTACGGTAGCAAGATCATCTGCTGATACTGATTCTGAGCTAGCAATTAAACGTTCGATCTGATTTAAGCAACTATTTAATCCTGCTGCAAATTCATAGCGACTTAAAGATTGACTACCACGATAAGTCTGATTAGGAAAACCAGCTATACAGCCATAGCGCTCAACTAAGCTTCTGAAAGCTTCGTAAGCCCAATCTGTAGCAGAAACATCCCTAAATTGCTTGACGGGAGGAAACGCCGAACTTGTTTCGGCATGTTCCATATCCGAAGGTGTATCCTTTAGGACTCCCGTCGTGACGTTGGTAACCTGCCCTAAATCATCTTGATAGTTATTTATTGGTGTTGCGCTGGCATAACTACAAGAAAATAATAAGAAACTGAAAATTGCTGTTCCCTGAGAAAACAACTTAATTGAGCGATTAGACATTATTTCTTGTACCTAATAGACATTTTCCATCAATCATAATTAAAGTAGAGTAACAGTAATAGTCTTCTATGCGATCGCTTCTACTGCTAGACTACATAAATTGTCATCTTCATATGTGCGTTGCTGGATCAAGATTGCACAACACCAGGCAAAAATTGTCGCTTAGATTACCGATTTGTTTTTACAATGAAGTAATAGAGAAAAATATAAAAATATACCGATCGCATCTTGACCATTTTAAGCAAAACTCTCAAAAAACTATGGATTTAATTGCACTCGAAAGCTTTTTGGACAATACTTCTTTTGCGGTGTTGCTAGTTACCATGCTGATCTATTGGGGGGGTGCTGCTTTTCCCAATTTGCCCTTTCTGGCTACCTTGGGTACAACAGGAATGGCGATCGCTAATTTATGTATGGCTACTCTGTTGGGATCTCGCTGGATTGAAGCGGGTTATTTTCCCTTGAGCAACCTGTATGAATCTTTATTCTTTTTAGCTTGGGGCGTTACCACAATTCACTTTGTGGCAGAAAGAATGAGCCGTAGTCGTTTGGTGGGTGTCGTAACAAGCCCTGTAGCGATGTGTATTACCGCTTTTGCAGCCCTCAGTTTACCTGTAGAAATGCAGGCATCAGCACCCTTAGTTCCTGCTTTAAAATCTAATTGGTTAATGATGCACGTTAGCGTAATGATGTTAAGTTATTCGACGTTGATGGTAGGAAGTGCGATCGCCATTGGCTTTTTAATTGTTACCCGTGGTCAGAAAGTAGAGTTGAAAGGAAGTTCGGTAGGGACTGGTAGTTTTCGCGATCGCGTTAAGCAAAAAACCACTAAAAGTCCTGCTGCGGATAATGTCTATGCCAGCACTGGCAATACGGCAGTAATCGATTTACCCCAAACAGAAACCGTTACTCTTTCGCCTGAGCGTTTGAGTCTGGCAGATACTCTAGATAATATTAGCTATCGCGTAATTGGTCTGGGTTTTCCTCTCTTAACTATTGGCATTATTGCGGGAGGAGTTTGGGCAAACGAAGCTTGGGGTTCATACTGGAGTTGGGATCCCAAAGAAACCTGGGCATTTATCACCTGGCTAGTATTTGCAGCCTATCTTCATGCTCGCATTACACGCGGTTGGCAGGGTAGAAAACCAGCGATCTTAGCAGCAGTAGGCTTTGTAGTAGTCTGGGTTTGCTATTTAGGAGTTAATTTACTGGGGCAGGGTTTACATTCCTACGGTTGGTTTTTATGAGCCACAAGAACAGTTTAAAAGCTTTTAACTTTTGATCGATTTACTTCTTTAATTGTGATCTTGTCCTTACAAATCTTCATCTAAGTGATATCAAATGCTACAGAATTTAAAATTGTTGTGAATTAAAAAGGTTATATAAAGAAATATTTTATTGGGCTATTTCATTTTAATTGATTAGTCCAAGACATTCTTTGATGCTATTACTTGTCAATAAAGATAGCAAAGAGTTATGGGCTGTAAATATTTTTTTATATCTATCAAATTTACAGGTTGTTGGATTGTGATTTTAGTTTCCATTCTGATGAATTAGAAGTTATATGAAAACCCATGATGTAGATGTGGATGTAGATGTAAATTCAGCTGAAGCAGATTCTCTCAAACGAGTATTTGGCTTACCAACCCTAGTGATTTATGGAGTTGGCGATATTCTAGGTGCGGGAATTTATGCAGTAATCGGCAAAATAGCTGGACTTTCTGGCACTTTGGTTTGGGCTTCTTTCTTAACCGCTATGGTTGTTGCAGCATTAACGGCTTTAAGTTATGCCGAGCTTGGCAGTCGATTTCCCCAAAGTGGTGGGGTTGCTTGCTTTGTCCATAGGGCATTTCGCACTGACTGGCTCTCAGTTTTAGTCGGCTGGTTAATGTTTTGTACTTGCCTAGTGTCGATGGCGACGCTCTCGAAAGCATTTGCTGGCTATCTCAATGCTTTTGCACCAGCTATTCCAGCTTGGCTGATTGTCTTAGCACTCTTTTTCGCGCTGGCATTTATCAATTTTAGAGGCATGAAGGAGTCCTCGGCGCTAAATATTTTTTGCACCTTTGTCGAGGTGACAGGTCTGTTGATTGTGATTGTGGTGGCATTTTTCTTTCTCAGTGGTGGTAGCACAGCTAATCCTGTTGCCGTACCCGATCGACAAGCAATAGGTTTGGTGGCAGTCATTCAGGGAGCAGCACTCGCTTTCTATGCCTTCATTGGCTTTGAGGATATTGTCAATGTTGCGGAGGAAGTCAAAAATCCTGAACGCAATGTACCAAGAGCAATCTTATTGGCACTAGCGATCGCTGGTGTAGTTTATATACTTGTCTCCTGGCTGGCACTTCAGGTACTCAATCCCATAGAAATTAGTGCTTCAGAAGCTCCGTTACTAGATGTAGTGCGTCGAGCGCAGCCCAATTTTCCTCAGATCGTTTTTACAATTATTGCTCTGTTTGCCGTACTTAATACGACACTGCTAAACTTTGTCACAGCCTCGCGACTACTGTTTGGTATGTCTCGTGAAGGTCTACTACCAGCTTGGTTAGGACGATTACATCACCGTAGAGCTACGCCCTATCGTACGCTGCTGGTTATTTTACCAATTGCCATTTTTCTCTCGCTTTCTGGGACACTAGAATTTTTAGCAGGAACAACAGCCACCTTGATTTTGGCAATGTTTTGTCTGGTTAACCTTTCACTGCTGCTGATCAAACGTCGAGAACCTGTAACTAACGGTTTTAAAGTTCCCTATATTATTCCAGCGATCGCACTATTGTTCAATATAATTTTGGTTGCCTTCGCTTCTCTATCAAGTCACATTTTGGCACTGGTATTTACAGCAATTGGAGTAGTCTTAATTTTTCTGCAAAGGGCGATGAAAAGAAGGCATTTGTCAAACACTTGAGATGTTGAGCTAAATCAATTTAATCAATCTGGCGTTGCTGAAAAGTAATGATAAATATTTCATCAACGCTTATAATTTCCTGTTGTAAAGGGGAACGAATCCCGAAGCTTCAACTATTTCCTGACCTTGATTTGATAACAGCATTTGGGCATAAGCCTCGCCTGCAATCTGATCGGGAGTTCCATCCTGGCGAATTACTACAAATAAACGACGAGTTAAGGGATAAGCACCATTTTCAAATAACTTTAAATTTGGTTGTTTTTTAATCATAGGTGCAATGTAGTTAGCTGAATCTTCTGCTGCTAAACGAAACACCTTAATTCCTTGCTGATTTTGAATTAAAGAGGTTGAGGCAAGAGAAATAGTACCTGGTATGGCAATGACCTTGCGTACTGCCAAAGTATAGTTGGCTGCATATTGAGTCTTTTTTGACACATTTTTTAGATTGTGAAGCGCTAAAATTTCGAGATTTTCTGGAGTGAGAAGTATGGGAGTAATCGGTAAATTGACTCCTCCCACTTGCTGCCAATTGGTAATCTTGCCCGTAAAAATATCTTGAACTTGATCCAGAGTTAAATTATTGACTGCCAGGTTATTATTACCAAAAATGGCAATACCATCGATCGCAATCGGTATTTGCAATAGTTCAATATTGCGCAACTTTGCTTGAACGTATTCTCGATCGGTGAGAGGGCGACCATTAAAGGCAAAGCTCAGTTCTCCATCTAGCAGCATTTTAATGCCATGGGCATAAGTCGGATCTTGGTTAGTTGGCTTGGTATATCTTAGGTTAAACTCAGGATAATCTTGGGCGATCGTATCATTCATTCCATGAGCCACTAAAGAAGCAAAATAAAGCGCGCCACCATAGTTAAATAAACCAGAAGGGACATTCCGTACCTGACTTATAGAATCATACAAAGCAATTTTGTTTTCCCCATTGGCAGATATATATTTTGGTCGTCGCTCAAGAAAATAGTTGAACCATAAAGCGATCGCCAAACCTAAAGCCAACAAGCCACTAATTACACTTGGCGATCGCAGTTCTTGCCAAAGATGATCTGGTGATTTTTTCTGTACGACTTGTTCCTCTAAGACTTTGAGAGGTGGGACAATGGGAATAGATTTTTTAGGTTGATATTGCTTAAATTGATCTTCAATCGCATTTAGGGGATGAAAACAAATTTCACAGTAAAGGGCAGGTGGATGATTGTTAAAGCTACATTGAGGACAAATATTATTATTTTTAGCGATAGAATTTTTTTTATTTTGATTACTGAAGTGCATAAGATTTTATAAAACTTTGATTAAACATTCTAGATAAATCGGGATTTTTATCGATAGATTTAAGATCATTTTTTAAATAGTCAGTAATTTTATGAGCAGCATAATACATTGACTTCATATTATTTCCCTGACTAAATGCTTCTATATTTTCGGCAACTGTAAAAATTTTTGTTCCTGCCTTAAATAGCTGTAATTCTTGATAACTGACTCCTGCCCGCTTTGCCATAATTTGGTCGACTTTAGCGGGTTGATTAGACATAAAGTCTAAAATATCAAACCAAGTATTAATTAAGGCTTGAACCTGCTCTGAACGCTGCTCAATTAGCTCTTCTGTAACTACCAAAAGATCGGGGATAGCACCAGGAAAAGCCTTGGAAGAAATTATTTCTGTCGCCCCTGCTTTTTTCAACGCAGTTAACCAAAAAGGAGGAAATGCTCCTACCGCATCTGCTTGACCAGCAACAAAAGCTGCTACGGCTGCACCCGTCTCGAGATCGATTATTTTTACTTCGTTGCGGGCTAAACCCTCCTGTTCCAAAGCAAGAGTCAGTAAAAAGTCATCAACTACCCCCGCTTCGACGGCAACCTGCTTACCTTTTAAATCTTTAACACTTTTAATTTCCTGACTGGCAATTATTTTGTCATTACCAGCAGAATTATCATTGACTAAAACAATAACCTCTCCCTTTACAGCATCTTCAATAAAGCTAATCGTATCGTTAAGAGTTTGACAGTTGGCATCAATATGCCCCGCTGCTAAATCTTCAATCGATTGAGTATAGTTGTCATACCATCGAAGTTTGACATTTACTCCATGTTTGAGAAACAAGCCTTCTGATTCAGCGATCGCCCAAGGCCACCAACCAGCCCAGTTACTGTAGCCCATTACAATCGGACGTTCTAAAGTTTGAGCAGAATAGCTTAAAGAGATCCAAGGCAGTTTGTGCCAGTTAGTCGTAATCGCTAAGCTTACTAGCAGTAAAATAGCCAATAACCAGATCTTCTTCGCCATTTACATTCCTAAGTCAATCGTCATTAGGCTACTCCCTACTAAGTCGGTTAATAGCTTTTATTAACTGTTTATGATTAAAAATTATAAAGGGAAACAGCTAGATTTAAGACCGTATATCTTGAGCTTTATTTAATCTTTTAATTTGCGATCGCTAAGTAAACTTTTTATTTCTTTGATTAGAGTAGACTGACCCAAGCTACTACTGGGATTGGTTAGTAACCCCTGACTAGGACTAAATAATAAAGCTAAAACAAAAATACCTGATGTCACCAAAACGATCGCTGGGCCAGAAGGCAAATTAAAGTAGTAGCTGAGATACATTCCCGTAATGCTAGATGTCACGCCGATGAGAGTTCCTAGCAACATCACCAAATGCAGACGATTTACCAATAGATAGGCACTGGCGGCAGGAGTAATTAATAATGACAAGACTAAAACGACACCCACTGCTTTAAGACTAGCAACTATAGTTAAGCCGATTAAAACCATTAAACCCAAATCTAATAAACCCACAGGTAAACCGACAGCTTGAGCGCCTAGTTTATCGAAAGTATAAAATAGTAGCTCTTTGTAGAGTAAGCTCACTACCGTCAAAACAATTCCCGCAATAATTAGAGTATCCCGAACTTCATTACCATTGACCGCCAAAATATTACCAAATAAAAAGTGATTCAAATCAATCTTGTTATCTTTCTGCACTACTGTAATTAACGTTACTCCCAAAGCAAAAAATGCCGAAAAGACAATTCCCATCGCCGTATCTTCTTTAATATTCGATCTTGTGCTGATTAAATTAATTAAAAGCGTGCTAATAATTCCCGCAATGAACGCTCCTAAAAAGATATTTGCACCGACTATATAAGCGATCGCCAATCCAGGCAAGACCGAATGACTAATGGCATCCCCCAGCAAGGCCAATCTCTGCACCATCAAATAACTCCCGACCACCGCACAAATTACACCGACGGTAATCGCAACAATTAGCGATCGCTGCATAAAAGCATACTGCAATGGTTCGAGTATTGTGTCTAACATTAGATTAATGGTAGTGATTTTCAATGTTTTTACTACTTTAGATATAGATCGTCAAGATTTTTGTTACATAACTTGACAAAGTTTTTAAGATTAGTTATGGTGTGTACATGGATAAAGAAACACATCATTCTCATAAAGTTTCCAGTCCTGTTCTAAATCTAGAACACTCATATATAAACAACGCAATCATAAACAAATGACAACTACACTACAACAAAGCCAATCCCAGAATAGCTGGGAACGCTTCTGTCAGTGGGTAACAAGCACCAACAACCGTATCTATGTCGGTTGGTTCGGCGTCTTGATGATCCCCACCCTCCTAGCAGCAACAACTTGTTTCCTCATCGCTTTCGTCGCAGCACCTCCTGTAGACATCGATGGAATCCGTGAGCCTGTAGCAGGTTCATTGATCTACGGCAACAACATCATCTCTGGAGCAGTAGTACCAAGCTCGAACGCAATCGGTCTACACTTCTACCCAATTTGGGAAGCAGCATCCTTAGACGAGTGGTTATACAACGGTGGCCCTTACCAGTTGATTATTTTCCACTTCTTGATCGGTGTATTCTCATACCTCGGTCGTC